>JBFKVO010000001.1:0-14605 GCA_041639095.1 Candidatus Limnocylindrales bacterium
GGCGGCCGTCAGGCGGATCGCGAGCGCGGGCACCGACGGGAGGGGGTCGGCGACGAGCGGCGTCGCGACGAGCGCGATGACGAGGCCGAGCACGGCGACGCGACCCTCCCGCGCCGAGACGGCCATGACCGCCCCGATCCCGAGGGCGAGCGCGGCCGCGGCGAGGGCGGGGCTCACGGCACGGCGATCTGGAGCCCCGGGTACGTCGGACTGTCGAGGATCCCGATCGCGTCGAACGGCCAGTAGCGCAGCCAGGCGCGGCCGATGACCGACTCGACCGGGATCGGTCCGAACGCGCGGGAGTCGGCGGAGTGCGACCGATGATCGCCCATGACGAACAGCTCGCCGTCGGGCACTTCCCAGCGCGGCGGGTCGATCGTCGTCGTCGTCGGCTCCGGGCCGTTCTGCCCAGCGTAGAGGTACGGCTCGTCGAGCGCGACGTCGTTCACGTAGACGATCCCGTCCTCGATCTCGATCGTGTCACCGCCGGTGCCGATGATCCGCTTGATGAACGGCGTCCCGTCGTCGGGCGACCAGTCCTCCGGCGGCGTGAACACGATGATCTGGCCCCGGTCGTAGCCGCCGACACGGGGCGTGAGCTTGTCGACGAGCACGTACTGGTTGGGCTCCAGCGTCCGCTCCATCGACTGCTGCTTCACCTGGTATGGCTGGGCGATGAAGTTCTGGATGACGAAGAAGATGACGAGGGTGAGGACGAGGGTCTCGACGATCTCGAACAGGCACCCGAAAGCGGGTCGTTGGGTCACAAGTCCGGCAGTATAGGGGCTGTGTCAGCGTCCCGCCGATGGGTCGATGGCGGGCTGGAGGGGTTCACGTGCGTCGCCTGGTCTCGCTCGGGAGCATCGCGGCCGCGCTCGTCGTCCTCGGGCTCGTCCTGTACAACGCCACGCTCGTCGACCGCCGCCCGCCGTCCGTCACCGGGGTGTCGCTCAGCGCGACCGTGGGTGGCGACGACCGCCTCGCGCAGACCGTCACCGCGATCGACATCGCGTTCTCGGAGCCGGTCGACCGGGCCTCGGCGGAGGCGCGGATCCAGATCGAGCCGGCGATCCCCGGGGCGTTCACCTGGGATGGCGCCAGGGCGATCTTCACGCCGTCCGAGCCACTCCCGCTCGACGTCGCCTTCGAGGTCCGCGTCGAGGCCGGGTTCCGCGACCTCGCCGGCAACGTCGCCCCGACGGGGATCGATGCGTGGGCGTTCCGGTCGGTCGGACCGCCGTGGGTCGTGGCGGTCGAGCCTGGCGACGGTGCCACCGACCTCCCCGTCGACGCCCGGATCGTCGTCACCTTCGACCGCCTCATGGACACGGGTTCGGTCGAGCGCTCGATCCGGCTCGATCCTCCGGTCGCCCTCGCGCCGACCTGGTCGGGCGAGACCCTGACCCTGGCCGGCGGGCCGCTCCGGTTCGGAACGACGTACTCGCTGACGATCGGCGGGCAGGCCGCCGACACGGGCGGCAACCGGCTCGGTCTCCCGTTCGTGACGCGGTTCGCGACCGTGGCCGCCGGGCTGGGCGTCCAGGCCGTGATCCCCGTCGACGGTGTGTCGGGGATCGGCGTCGCGACGCCGATCGCCGTCGTCTTCGATGCGGCGATCGAGCCGGCCAGCGCGGCGACCGCGCTCTCCATCAGCCCGTCGGTGCCCGGGGCCGTGAGCGTCCTGCCGCTCCCGGCGGACATCGACCCGGACGCGGGAGGGCCGCCGGACCCGGATCGGCTGCGGGTCCTCGTGTATACGCCGGTCGGCGCCCTTGCCCCGCACACGACCTACCGAGTGGAGCTCGCGCCGGTCGTGACGCGGCTCGGCGTGCCCGGCCAGGTCGCGCCCGGCCGCACGTGGTCGTTCACGACGGGTGCCCCGACGACGTCGGCGCTGAACCAGGTGGCGTTCCTGTCCGCCCGCGCCGGCGTTGGTGGCGTCTGGCTGATGAACCCCGACGGGACGAACGCGCGCCAGCTCACGACGACGCTGGGGCCAGTGTCCGGGTACGACGTCTCGCCCGACGGCTCGCTCGTGGCGTTCGCGGCCGCGGGCGGCGTGTCGGTCATGGCCGTCGACGGCGGCGGTCTGACGGACCTCACCCAGTCCGGCTACGTCGAGGCCGCCCCGACGTTCACGCCCGATGGGCGCTCGATCGTCGTCGGCCGCCGCGACGCATCGGGCGCCGATCTCGGCTACTGGGAGGTGCCGGTCCCGGGCGTGCTCCCGTCCATCGACCCCGGGCGCCGCCTCCTCGCGACCGGTGCTCCGCCGCTGGGGTCCACGACACTGATCGATGGCGGTGGCGCAGCTGGCCCCGGGACGTCGTCGTGGGCGGCGCGCGCGGCGTTCCACCCGGACGGTCGCTGGATGCTCATCGCCACCGGCGCGGGCGATGTCCACCTCATCGACCGCGGGCCCGGCTTCGGCGAGGAGCCGGTCGCGACCGCGGTCGGCCTCGTCGCGGACGCCGCCCCGGTCTGGGTGGAGGCGCGCGGCGGGTTCGCCATCGTCGCGCGCGAGCCTGCGAGCCAGGAGATCGCCGCCTGGCTCGTGAAGACCGACGGGTCCCGGGCACGGCTCGCGAGCGCGGTCGGCTCGATCGCCGCTGCGGCGGACGGGACCCTGGCGTTCGCCGAGGTCGAGCCACGGACGGGCACGACCCGGATCGCCGTCCTCCGGCCGGACGGACAGCGCGTCGCGGTGACGGATGCGCAGCCCGAGACCGAGGACCGCTGGCCCGGGTTCGCACCCGACGGCGGATCGCTCCTCTTCGGGCGGGTCAGCGCGACCGGGAGGAGCATCGCCGACGGGATCTGGACGGTCCGGCTCGCCGATCGCGTCGCGATGCGGCTCGCGCCCGACGGCACCTTCCCGGCGTGGCTCCCCTGAGGCCATCCGCAGTTTGACCCAGCGTTTCGGCGCTTGCTACACTCCGCGCTGGCCTCGACCGGCCGTATCGGGTTGCCCTCGACGTGCCGTCTGCCACCGCTCTTCCCGGGAGAACCGCCTGCGGGCGGAGCGCGTCTTGCGCCCCGGACACCGAACGACCGACCCGACCCACCCGACCGAGGAGGACCCGAAGCCCTGATGAGCGCTGACACGCTCCAGTTGATCGTTCCCGTGGCGGGCGTCGCCGCGATCCTGTTCGCCCTGTACCTCGCGCGAGACGTCCTGTCACGCGACACGGGTACGCAGGCCATGGTCGACGTCGGCGACATGATCCGCGAGGGCGCCGATGCCTTCATCAAGCGCCAGTACACGACCATCGGGATCCTGGCCTTGGTGGGTGCCGTGATCATCGGCGTGGTCATCGCCGTGGTCGAGACCGAGGACGTCGCCGACGTCCCGGCCCTGGCCGGCACGCCGATCGGGATCATGACCGCGATCGCCTTCCTCGTGGGGGCTGCCTGCTCGATGCTGTCCGGGATCATCGGGATGGTCATCTCGGTCCGCTCGAACGTGCGGACCGCGGCGGCCGCCCGGCGCAGCCTCGTCGAGGCGGTGCAGGTCGCGATGCGCGGCGGGGCGGTATCCGGGTTCCTGGTCGTGGCGCTGTCGCTGCTGGGCGTCTGGGGCATCTTCACGGCCTACGAGGCGCTCATCGCCGATGTGACCGTCGCCGAGGCGCCGTTCCTCATCGTCGGCTTCGGCTTCGGCGCGTCGTTCGTGGCGCTGTTCGCCCAGCTGGGCGGCGGCATCTATACGAAGGCGGCCGACGTCGGATCGGATCTCGTCGGCAAGGTGGAGGCGGGGATCCCCGAGGACGATCCGCGCAACGCGGGCGTCGTGGCCGACCTCGTCGGCGACAACGTCGGCGACTGCGCGGGCCGCGGTGCGGACCTCTTCGAATCGACCGCCGCCGAGAACATCGGCGCGATGATCCTCGGCGTCGCCGCGTACCTGATCGCCCAGTCGGCGGGCTGGCCGAACCCCGAGGCCTGGATCTTCTTCCCGCTCGTCGTCCGCGCGTTCGGCCTCCTGGCGACGATCGTCGCGATGTTCTTCATCCGCGGCAGCGAGACCGAGAACCCGATGAACATCCTCAACCGGGGCTACTGGGTCACGACCGCGCTGTCGGTCGTCGGCCTGGCGATCACGACGAACATCATGATGAGCGCCGGCGGCGAGGTGTCGAACGGCCTGCCCGTATGGGTCTGGTTCTTCTTCGCCGGGCTCGTCGGACTCGCGACGTCGGTCGTCTTCGTCTACATCACCCAGTACTACACCGCCGGCACGTTCCGTCCGGTGCGCGAGATCGCCGAGGCGTCGCGGACCGGCCCGGCGACGAACATCATCAGCGGCACCGCGGTCGGCTTCGAGACGACCTTCGTGACCGCGATCTCGATCGGTGTCGCCCTCATCGCATCGCACTGGCTCGGCCAGCAGGCCGGTCTCATCAACGCCGACGGGCACGATGTCGGCGGTGTGTTCGGGACGGCCGTGGCGACGATGGGCATGCTCATGACGACGGCGTATATCCTGGCAATGGATACCTTCGGGCCGATCACCGACAACGCCGGCGGCGTGGCCGAGTTCAGTCGCTCCGAGGCAGGCGCGCGCGAGATCACCGACCGCCTCGACGCCGTCGGAAACACGACGAAGGCGCTCACCAAGGGCTATGCGATCGCGTCCGCGTCGCTCGCGGCGTTCCTCCTCTTCAGCGCCTACATCGACAAGGTCAATCTGATCCAGCGCAACCGTGGCGGCGAGCTGCTCGAGTCCGTGAACCTCGCCGACGTCGGCGTGTTCGTGGCCGCCCTCATGGGCGCGATGCTCGTCTACTTCTTCAGCTCGCTCGCGATCCGGGCCGTGGGCAAGACCGCCCAGTCGATCATCGTCGAGGTCCGTCGCCAGTTCCGGGAGATGCCCGGGATCATGGACTACACCCAGCGCCCCGACTACGCGCGGGTCGTCGACATCACGACGAAGGCCGCCCTCCGGGAGATGGTCGCACCCGGTCTCGTCGCCGTGGCCACGCCGATCATCGTCGGCGTCCTCCTCGGCTACGAGGCGGTCGCCGGCATGCTCATGGTCGGCACGATCGCCGGCGTCCTGCTCGCCACGGTCCTCAACAACGGTGGCGGCGCGTGGGACAACGCGAAGAAGTACATCGAGGCGGGCCACCTCTTGTCGGCCGATGGGACGACCGTCCTCGGGAAGGGCACCGATGCCCATGCGGCGGCGGTCGTGGGCGACACCGTCGGTGATCCGTTCAAGGACACGGCCGGTCCGTCCCTCCACGTCCTCGTGAAGCTGCTCGCGACGATCACCCTCGTCCTCGCCCCGCTCTTCATCCGGTAGGAAGGAGGCGGACGGCCGGCGAGCAGCCGGCCGTCCGTTCCGGCCATGGACACGCTCGTCCAGGCACTCGTCATGGGCCTCGTGCAGGGCCTGACCGAGTTCCTGCCGATCTCCTCGTCGGGGCACCTCATCGCGCTGCCCGCGCTCCTCGGCTGGGACGACCCGTTCATCGAGTCGCTCGCGTTCAGCGTCATGCTCCACGTGGGCACCCTCGCCGCGCTCCTCGCGTACTTCCGCGAGGACTGGCGCCGCCTCGTTCCCGCAGGGCTCGCCGCGCTCCGCGATCGCTCCTTCCGCGGGGACCCGGACCGCCGGCTCGCCTGGCTCCTCGCCGCCGCGACCATCCCCGCCGTCGTCGCCGGTTTCCTCCTCAACGACCTCGCGGACGAAGCCTTTCGCGAGGTCCGGCTCGTCGCGATCACCCTCGTCGTCGGCGGGGCGATCCTGTGGCTCGCCGATCGCCGGGGACGGCGCACCCGGACGGTGGCGGACGTGAGCTTCCCCGTATCGATCGGGATCGGGCTGGCCCAGGCCATCGCGCTCGTGCCGGGCATCAGCCGCTCGGGCATCTCGATCGCGGCCGGCATGTTCGCCGGCCTCGACCGCGCGTCGGCGGCCCGCTTCTCGTTCCTGCTCGCGACGCCCATCACGGCGCTCGCGGGCGTCTACCAGGCGTGGCGCCTCGTGAGCGGCGAGGCGGGCGTCGATCTCGAGCTCCAGCTCGACGTCCTCGTCGTCGGCGTCCTCGCCGCGTTCGTCGCCGGGCTCGCGGCGATCGCCGGGCTGCTGCGCTTCCTGCGCACGCAGCCGCTGACGGTCTTCGTCGTGTACCGCGTCGGCTTCGCTGCGGTCATCCTCGCCTGGTGGCTGGGGCTCGGCCGGTAGGGCTCTGCCGACGATGGACGCGACGCTGCCGGTGATCGGGCGCGGGGCGGCCGAGGTCGCGAGCGGCGCTACGATGCGCCCCGGAGGACCGCCATGGAGGTCATGAAGGCGCTGCGCCAGCGGACGATCCGCGACATCGTCGCGCAGCGTCCGATCCGGACGCAGCACGAGCTCGCCGCCGCGATCCGCGAACGGGGCATCCGCGCGACCCAGGCGACGATCAGTCGCGACGTCGCCGAGCTCGGGCTCGTCAAGGTGCCGCGCGACGGGGTGCGCGCCTACGCGCTCCCGGCCCGTCTCGCCGAGGCCGACGCGACCGGCGAGGAGCGGCTGCGCGCGCTCCTGCGCGACCTGCCCGTCGAGCTGCGGGTGTCCGGCCTTCTCGTCGTCGTGCGGACGCTGCCCGGATCCGCCCACGCGATCGCCGCCGCGCTCGACCGCGCGCGCTGGGATGAGGTCGCCGGATCGATCGCGGGCGACGACACGGTCTTCGTCGCGTGCACGAGTCGGCGCGCGGTGACCCGAATCCGCGATCGGCTCGCCGCCCTCGCGGGCGCGCACTGATCGCGGCCGCATCCACGCGTCCGACGGGGTCTTTGACACCCCGACGGGCCCGCGGTAGGCTACCGACCGGCTCGAACTTCAGGCGCGCGATTCGAACCGCGGCGGCCTGGAGTTCTTCTGTTATCCGACACCCCTGCCGGGGAGCCCGAACCGTGAACAACAAGCCGACATACCTTTCCAGGGAAGGGCTCCAGAAGCTCCGCGAGGAGCTCGAGGAGATGGTGACCGTCAAGCGTCCCGAGATCGCCCAGCGCATCCACGATGCGAAGGAGCACGGCGACCTCACGGAGAACGCCGAGTACGAGGACGCGAAGAACGAGCAGGCCTTCGTCGAGGGCCGCATCCAGACGCTCGAGGTGCTCATCAAGAACGCGACGATCATCGACGAGAACCACTCGACGGACTTCGTCGTCATCGGCTCGACCGTCAAGCTCAAGGGCGATCACGGGACGGAGACCTATACGATCGTCGGGTCGGCCGAGGCCGATCCGTCGCAGGGCAAGATCAGCAACGAGAGCCCGGTGGGGCGCGCGCTGCTCGGCAAGAAGAAGGGCGACAAGGTCGTCGTGCAGGTCCCCGCCGGCGACGACGCGTACACGATCGTCACGATCAGCTGACGGCCGCCTCGCACCGGGCCGACGGTCCGCGGCGTCGGACAGGACGGGACGAGGCGAGCGACAGGGAGCAACGACGGTCGATGGACTGGGCAGACGAGATCGCGTCCCGGGTGGACGGCCCGCAGGTCGTCAACGACTCGAAGACGCCGTCCGGGACGGTCCACGTCGGAAGCCTCCGGGGCCCGGTCATCCTCGACACGATCACCCGTGCCCTCCGCGCGAACGGGATCGAGACGACCCTCCTGTACGGCGTCGACGACCTCGACCCGATGGACGCGCAGGCGCTCCTCACGCCGGACGCTGTCGAGCGCTACATGGGGGTCCCCCTCGCCCACGTCCCCGACCAGGTGGACGACGGCCACGCGAGCTATGCCCGCCACCATGCACAGGTCTTCATCGACACGTTCGCCGGGCTCGGCATCCACCCGGATCGCTACTACTGGATGAGCGACATCTACCCGACGGGGGCGATGGACCCGTTCATCCGGACGGCGCTCGACCGCGCCGCCCAGGTGCGCGAGATCTACCGCCGCGTCGCGAACGTCCGGCACCCCGACACGTGGCACCCGGTCAGCGTCATCTGCGAGCACTGCGGGCGGGTCGGGACGACGATCGTCACGGACTGGGACGGGGAGCGCGTGTCCTACGAGTGCCGCCCGGATCTCGTCGCCTGGGCGACCGGTTGCGGGACGAGCGGCTGGGTCGCCCCGTTCGGCGGGCGGGCCAAGCTCCCATGGAACCTCGAGTGGGCGGCGCAGTGGAGCCTGTTCGGGGTGACGATCGAGCCGTGCGGCAAGGACCTCGCCACGGCCGGCGGGTCGCGCGACCGCTCCGATGCGATCGCGCGCGAGATCTTCGAGCGGGAGCCGCCGCTCAACGTCCCCTACGAGTTCCTGAACATCGGCGGGAAGAAGATGTCGACCTCGAAGGGGCGCGGGGCGGCGGCCCACCGGATCGTCGAGGCCCTTCCGCCCGAGCAGCTCCGGCTGCTGTTCCTGCGCCCGCGTCCGAACCACGTGATCGACTTCGACCCGGAGGGGACCGACGCGATCCCGCGCGTCTTCGACGAGTTCGACCGGCTCGCCGCGGCGACCGCTGGTCGTGAGGTCAAGGGCGACCTGCCCCCGAGCCACGAGGCGGTCTTCCGGTACTCGCTGCTCGATCCCGCGGCCGACGTCGCCGCCGAGGCGGCCGCCTACCGGCCGCCGTTCGCCCACCTCGCGCTCCTCAGCCAGGTCCCGGGCGTCGACGTCGCCGCCCGGGTGGAGGCCGAGAAGGGGAGCCCGCTCGACGGCCGTGAGCGGGCGATCCTCGACGAGCGTCTCGCCGCGGCGCGCGCGTGGCTCGAGACGTACGCGCCGGACCGCTCGCGGATCGCGGTCGTCGAGGACGGGCTGCCGGAGGCCGCCGCGGACCTTGACCCGCAACAGCGCGCCTTCCTCGCGTCACTCCGGCCGCTCGCCGAGGCCGCGCGGGGGGCGTCGAACGGCGAGGCCTGGCAGGAGGCGATCTTCCGCGCAGCCGAGGCGGCGGGCCTCGCCGCGGGTCGGGCGTTCCAGGCGATCTACCTGGCGTTCCTCGGCCGTCCGAACGGGCCGCGCGCCGGATGGCTGCTCGCGAGCCTCGAGCGCGAGTTCGTCGCCGGCCGGCTCGCCGACGCCTCCGCGCCGAGCGGGACCGGCACCGGGGCGGGAGGCGCTGCTACGATCGACGCGTGAGCGTTGGACTGCCCCGGCTGCGTGAGGAGCCGGACCGCATCCGCCAGGGGGCGATCGACAAGGGGGAGGACCCCGCGGTCGTCGACGAGGCGCTCGCCGCGGACGAGCGGCGTCGCGCCCTCCTCGGCGAGGGCGACCGCCTGAAGGCGGAGCGGAACGCCGCCTCGAAGCGGATCGGCGAGGCGATCCAGGGCGGGGCCAGCCCCGACGGCCCCGAGGTCGCCGACCTGCGCGCCGCGTCGAGCGCGCTCGGCGAGCGGATCGCCGCGATCGACGCCGAGCTCGGCGAGGTCGAGGCGCAGGTCGAGGAGCTGCTCCTGCGGATCCCGAACCCGGCCGACACCGACGTGCCGGTCGGCGGCGAGGACGCGAACGTCACGGTCCGGACGTGGGGCGAACAGCTGCCTCGCGTCCAGCCCCGGGCCGGGGAGGTGGGCGCCGATGCCGCGGCCGGTGGCGCGACCTGGGAGCGTCGGCCGCACTGGGACGTCGCCGAGGCGCTCGGGATCATCGACCTCGCGCGCGGAGCGAAGATCGCCGGCTCCGGCTTCCCCGTGTACCGGGGTGCCGGCTCCGCCCTCCAGCGGGCGCTCATCATGTGGTTCCTCGACGTCCATACCCGCGAGAACGGATTCACGGAGGTGTGGCCGCCGGTCGTCGTCAACGCCGATTCGGCGCGCGGTACCGGCCAGATCCCGGACAAGGAGGACCAGATGTACGTCGTCACCCGCGACGACCTCTACCTGGTCCCCACCGCCGAGGTGCCCGTCACGAACCTCCATCGCGACGAGATCCTCGACGGGGCCGAGCTGCCGATCCGCTACGCGGCGTACACGCCCTGCTTCCGCCGCGAGGCCGGGGCGGCCGGCAAGGACACGCGCGGGATCCTCCGGGTCCACCAGTTCGACAAGGTCGAGATGGTCCTGTTCGAGCGGCCCGAGGACTCCGCCGCCGCCCTCGAGTGGATGACGGCCCGCGCCGAGGACCTCATCCAGCGGCTCGGCCTCGCGTACCGGGTCGTCCTCATGGCCACCCGCGAGATGGGCTTCGTCCAGGCCCGCAAGTACGACCTCGAGGTCTGGGCGCCGGGCGTGGAGCGCTGGCTCGAGGTCAGCTCATGCTCGAACTTCGGCGACTACCAGGCGCGCCGGATGTCCGTCCGCTTCCGGCCCGAGCCGGGTGCCAAGCCCGAGCTCGTCCACACATTGAACGGCTCGGGGCTCGCACTCGCGCGGATCGTGGCGGCCATCCTCGAGACGTTCCAGGAGTCGGACGGATCGGTCGGCGTCCCCCAGGTCCTGCGCCCCTACATGGGCGGTCTCGAGCGGATCGCACCCGCCTCCGCCTGAGGCCGACCGGCCCAGGCGACGACCCGCGTGTCGGCGCGGAGTGGTCGGACACGGACCCGCCACGTGGCCGGAACCGCAGACGCCGGTAGTCCTTCTGGCTGCGGGCACCCGGACCACTTGGCCATCCGGCCGGGACCACCCCCGTCCCTACCATGCGGCACATGACGACGACGGCCGCGGTCGCGGTCCGGCCGACCCTGTTCGGACAGCGACGACGTCCCCCGCGACCGACGCTCCTCATGATCGTCTTCGGCCTGCTCCTGGTCATCGTCGGTGTGACCGCCATGGCCCAGACGATCCTCGTGAGTGTCCACATCTCGACGGCGAGCCTGAACGCGACGCTCGGCAGCGACGCGGCGACCGTCCGCACCTTCATGAACGGCTTCGTGTCGCCGAGCGACCTGACGGCCGATGCCGACCCCGACCGGATCGCCGCCGTCGAGCGGGGCCTCGGAGCGCTCGCCGAGCGCGGCGAGATCCTCCGGCTCGAGATCCGCGACCCGGACGGCGTCGTCCGGCTCTCGAACGACGCCGCCGCGCGCGGGATGCAGGCGTCCAGGACACCCGGGTTCACAGCCGCGCTCGCCGGCCAGGTCGACGCCGCCGTCGTCCACGCCGGGGACCCGACGGAGTCGCTCGGCGCCCCGATCGGCGCGCCGGAGCTCCTGCGCGCGTATTACCCGCTCGCAGCCCCCGACGGGTCCGTCCTCGGCGTCGTGGCGATCTGGCGCGACGCCGCGCCGATCCTCGCCGCGATGGACCGGGTCCGCGCCGACGTCGTGATCGTGACCCTGACGGCGGCGCTCGTCGTGGCGGTGCTCCTGTTCCTCATCTTCCGCGCCGCGCAGCGCCGGATCACCCGTCAGACGACGGCGCTCCTCGAGTCGAGCCGGCTCGATCCGCTCACGGGCCTCGTCAACCACGGCGCGCTCGTCGAGGAGCTGGCGGTTGCGATCGAACGCGCGCGGCGGCTCGGCGTCCCGGTCTCGGTGGCCCTCGTCGACATCGACAACTTCACGCTGCTCAACGACAACCACGGGCATGACGCCGGGGACGCGATCCTCCGTCGGGTCGCCGACGACCTCCGGGCCATCCTTCCCGATGACGCGCTGTGCGGCCGGTACGGCCCCGACGAGTTCCTCATCGCGCTTCCCGATGCCGACGAGGAGGTCCTCGAGCCGATCGTCGCCCTCGCGCGCGATCGCCTCACGACCGTCGCGCTCGCGTTCGCCGGCCCCGAGCGACTGCCGGTCACGGTCAGCGCGGGTCTGGCCGCGTATCCCGACCATGGCGCGTCGGTCACCGCCCTGCTCGCCCGTGTCGCGACCGAAGCGGCCGAGGCGAAGGCGAGCGGGGGGAACGCGATCCGGGTGGCCGGTCGGGCGCCCGTCGCGGACGCGACCACGACGAGCTTCGACATCCTCCAGGGTCTCGTCTTCGCGGTGGACACGAAGGACCGCTACACGAAGCGGCACTCCGAGGACGTCTCCCGCTATGCCGTCTTCCTCGCTCGCCGTCTCGGCTACGACGAAGGATTCATCGAGACGATCCGGACCGCCGGGCTCCTCCATGACGTCGGCAAGATCGGGATCCCCGACGCGATCCTGCGCAAGCCGGCGCGATTGACCGAGGCGGAGTACGAGGTCGTGAAGCGCCACGTCGCGCTCGGCGACGCCGTCCTCCACAACATCGACGGCGACGAGCTCATCCGGGCCGGCGTCCGGCATCACCACGAGCGCTGGGACGGCCGTGGCTACCTCCACGGCCTCGCCGGCGCGGAGATCCCGTTGATCGCGCGCGTCCTCGCCGTCGGCGATGCGTTCTCCGCGATGACGACGACCCGGCCGTACCGCAAGGCGCTCTCGATCCGCGAGGCGCTGACGCGTCTGGGCGACGGGGCGGGCACGCAGTTCGACGAGGACCTCGTCGCGGCGTTCATCCGGGGGATCGAGACGGCGCCCGACGCGCCGCTGCCCGGGGAAGAGCCGACCACGGCGATCTGGGTCCCCGGCATCCAGGTCGCCTGACCCATGGCGACCCGGCGGGGCACGACGCGCGGGCCTCGTCGCGTCCTGCTCGCGTTCCTGCTCGTGGCGCAGGCCCTCGTGCCGCCGATCGCCATCGCGGCCCAGTCGTGGTCGATCACGCACGCCCCCACCGATATCGCGCAGGGCTCGCTCTCCGCGGTGACCGTGACGGTGACGAACACGTCGAGCGACGACGGCGGCGGGAAGAGCATCGGCTGCGTGCGGGTCGTCCTGCCGGTGTCGTTCACGGTCGATTCGGTCACCGTCGATTCGGTGTCCCGCGGGTTCATCTGGTCGGCGGGGTTCAGCGGGAGCGGGCCGACGACCGTCGAGCTGCGCGCCGCCAGCGACAGCAACCGGCTCCGCGGCGACCCGCAGTTCGACGTCCTCGTGTTCACGGTCAACGTCACCGGCGATACGTCCGGCGGCTTCACCTGGACCGCCAACGAGTACGAGAAGCCGGACTGCTCGCAGAACCACAACCAGCCGCAGTCGCTCGCGGTCACCGTCGGCGCCCCGGCGAACGTGGCACCGGTCGCTACCGATGATGGGTACACGTTCTCGAAGAACGTGCCCCTCATCGTGCCCGCCCCGGGCGTCCTCGCCAACGACAGCGATCCCGACGGCGACCCCCTGTCCGCCACCGTGCTCTCCGGTCCGTCGAACGGCACGCTCGTGCTCGCCGGGAACGGGTTCTTCACGTACACGCCCGACCTCGGGTTCGACGGGGTCGACACCTTCACGTACACGCTGTCCGACGGCGCCCTGACCGACACCGCGACCGTGACGCTGACCGGGATCGACGATCCGCCCATCGCCGTGGACGACAGCGGCACGGTGGTCCACGATCGGATCCTCGCTGTTGCGGCGCCCGGCGTCCTCGCGAACGACACGGACGCGAACGGCGACGCGCTGACGGCGGCCCGCGTCACCGCCCCCGCGAGCGGGTCCGTCGCGCTCGCCCCGGACGGTTCGTACACGTACACGCCCGACCCCGGCTTCGTCGGCACGGACTCGTTCACGTACGCGGCCCACGACGGCGCGAGCCAGTCGGCCCCGGCGACTGTGACGATCGACGTCACGAATGCTGCGCCGACGGGCACCGGGGATGCGTACTCGACGTGGCGGAACACGCGGCTCGACGTCGTGCTCCCGGGCGTCCTCGCCAATGACGCCGACGCGGACGGGGACGCGCTCACCGCGGCGCTCGTGAGCGGCACCGCGTTCGGGACGGTCACGCTGAACCCGGACGGCTCCGTGACGTACATCCCGGATCCGGGCTTCGTGGGGACCGACGGGTTCTCGTACACGGTCAGCGACGGGATCGCGATCTCGGGGCCGGTCGATGTCACATTCGACATCGTGAACCGGCCGCCGTCGGTCGCGTCGCACGGCCACGCCGTGGTCCACGATCGGTCGCTGACGAAGTCCGCGTCGCTCGGCGTCCTGGCGGGCGCGAGCGATCCGGACGGCGACCCGCTCACTGCCGTCCTCGTGACGCCGCCGTCCTACGGCACGGTGACGCTCAGCGCGAACGGGTCGTTCACGTACACCCCGAACCCGGGGTACGTGGGCACGGACGCTTTCGTCTATGCCGCGTCGGACGGGCTCGCCCAGTCCTCCGAGACGGTGGCGATCACGGTCACCAACACGGCGCCGGCGGCGGCCGACGACTCGTGGGGGACGCAGGCGGGACAGGCGCTCGTCGTCGGGGCCGCGGGGGTCCTCGCCAACGACGGCGACGCGGATGGTGACGCGATCGTGGCGGTCCTGGTGAGCGGGCCGGCGAACGGGACCCTCGCCCTGTCGGCGGACGGTTCCTTCACGTACATGCCGAACGGGGGCTTCTCCGGCAGCGACTCCTTCGTGTACCGGGCCTCCGACGGCCTCGCGACCTCGGCCGACGCGCAGGTCGCGCTGACGGTCGTCGCGGTGCCGCCGCCGCCTCCGCCGCCGCCGACGCCGACGCCTCCGCCGCCGACGCCGACGCCGACGCCCACGCCGACGCCGACGCCGACGCCCACGCCGACCCCGGCGCCCACGCCGACCCCGGCGCCCACGCCCGATCCGACCCCGACGCCCACGCCCGAACCGACCCCGACGCCCACGCCCGAACCGACCCCGACGCCCACGCCCGAAC
>JBFKVO010000002.1:0-12439 GCA_041639095.1 Candidatus Limnocylindrales bacterium
CCGCGCCGCACCCGGGACCGATGTCTTCCACGCCAAGGCGCTCGTGGCGCTGCCGGTCGCGCGCCGCGCCGCCCGCAGGACCGGCGCCCGCTACGCGTACGACATCGCGGACCTCCACACCGAGGCGGCGCGCCTCGCGCGGATGCCGGGGATCGTTCGCCGCCTTGTCCGTGGCCGGGAGGCCGGCTGGGTGCGGGATGCCGCCGCGCTCTTCGCGGTGAGCGACGGGGTCGCCGACGAGGCCGCGCGCCGGTTCGGGGTGGCCCGCCCGGTCCTCCTCCTCAACGTGCCGCCCGCGTGGCGCCCGGACGAACCCGACCCGGCCGTCACGGACCGTCTCCGGGCCGCCGCCGGACTGTCGGCCGGGCGGGCGGTCGTCCTCTATCACGGCGGGCTCTCGGTGGACCGCGGCATCGAGGAGCTCATCGCCGCGCTCGACGCGCCGCCGCTCGCCCGGCGCGACGTGACGGCCGTGTTCCTGGGCTACGGGCGCCTTCGCGACCTGGTCGCGGCCGAGGCCGCGCGGCGACCCGGCCGGGTCGTCCTCCTCGACGCGGTCCCGCCGACCGAGCTGCTGGAGTGGATCGCCGCCGCCGACGTCGGGTACGTCGGGCAGCCCGGGCGGACCCTCAACCAGCGGCTCAACCTCGCGAACAAGCTGTTCGAGTGCCTGATGGCCGGGGTCCCGGTCGTGGCGGCGAGCGGCACGGCGCACGCGGCCTTCGTGGACGCCGAGGGCGTCGGTCGCCACGCGACGATCGAGGACCCGGCGGCCCTCGCCGCGGCGATCGCGGGCCTCCTCGACCTCGCCGCCGACGAGCGCGCGACGCTTCGCCGCCACTGCCGGGCGCTCGCGCTCGAGCGCTTCCACTGGGAGGCCGGCCGAGCGGGGCTGCTCGCCCGCTACCGGGAGCTGGCCGTGGACCTCACCGGAGGCGATCGGGCGCCGGCATGACCGCCCGACCGCACGTCGTCCTGCTGCTGAACAACGACTTCCGGACCGACTCGCGCGCCTGGAAGCTGTCCACCGGACTCCACCGTCGCGGCTTCCGCGTGACCGTCGTGGCCCGGACCGGGACCGGGGCACCGGGCGAGCGCGAGGAGCGCGATGGCGTGACGGTCGTCCGCGTCGATCCGCCGGCCGGTCGCGCCGCGGGGGTGCCCGGCCTCCCGCCCGGCGACGCTGGGCCCGGCGCCGGCGCACGCGGTGACGCGACCCGGCTGGCGCCCGTCGTCGCCGCGGCGCGTGCCCTCGTGCGCGAGACAGCCGGCCGCGCCGCGCAGGCCGTCCGCTATCTCGCGCTGGCCCGACGCTGGGCGGCCGCGATCGCCCGCGCCGTCGAGCCGGCCGACGTGTGGCAGGCCGAGGGCCTCGTCACGCTGCCCGTCGCGCTCGACCTCCGGCGCCGCCTCGGCGGCCGGGCGGTCTACGACTCGCGCGACGTGCACGTGGAGAGTGCCCGGTTCGCCCGGCTGCCCGGGCCGTGGCGAGCGCTCCTGCGCGCGCGCGAGCGCCGCTGGGCGCGGTCGGCCGACGCGGTCCTCACCGTCAGCGAGCCGTATGCGGAGGTCCTCGCGCGGACCCTCGGGGTGACCGCGACGATCGTCATGAACGGGCCGGACGCCGCCACGCCGCCGGACCGTGACGCGGCCCGGCGCACGATCCGCGCGCGGCTCGGGATCGGCGAGGAGGTGCACCTCGTCCTGAGCCTCGGGCAGGTGGCCCCGGGGCGCGGGCTCGAGACGCTCGTCGAGGCGATGAGCCGACTCCCGAACGCCCATCTCGCGATCGTCGGGTCCGGGAGCGCGCTCGAAGCGATCCGTGCCCGCGCCGGCGCGAGCCCGGCCGCGTCGCGCATCCATCTCCTGCCGGGCGTGTCGCCCGACGAGATCCCCACGTGGAACGCCGCCGCCGACGTGGCCGCGATGCCGGTCGAGCCGACGACGCTGAACCACCGGCTGAACACTCCGACGAAGCTGTTCGACGCGCTCGGCGCCGGGACACCGGTCGTCGCCTCGGACCTGCCGGGGATGGCCGCGATCGTCCGGGAGACCGGAGCCGGAGAGCTGTGCGACCCGCGCGACCCGGACGACGTCGCGCGCGCCATCCGAACGGTCCTCGACGCGCCGCCCGAGCGGCGGCGGGCCTACGGCGAGGGCGGGCTGCGAGCCGTCGCCGAGCGTTACGCGTGGGAGCACCAGCTGGCGCGGCTCGTCGAACGGTACCGGGAGCTCGGGATCGTGGCGCCGCCCTGAGGCCGACACCGGCATCGGCCGGGCCGCGCGACACCGGCGGCACGGCGCGGTGCCGTGCACCGCGCTCAGGCGGTGGCCGTCGGAGCGGTCCCCCCGTCGAACCGTGCCGCGCGCTCGGCGAGCAGCTTCTGCTGGGTGGTGCGCTCCTGGTAGAGCGCCACGACCTCGGCCGGATCGCCGTCGCGGACGATCGTGCCGCGTTCGAGCAGGATCGCCCGCGAGCAGAACTCCTCGACCGACGCGAGATCGTGCGTCACGAGCACGATCGCCTTCGCCCGCGCGATCAGCTCGCGGATGCGGTGCTGGCTCTTCGCGCGGAACTCCTGGTCGCCCGTGCCGAGCACCTCGTCGAGGAGGAGGATGTCGGGCGTCACCGCCGTCGCGATCGAGAACCCGAGGCGCGCGCGCATCCCGAGCGAGTACGTCTTCACCGGCGCATCGATGAACGGCCCGATGTCGGCGAACTCGATGATCGACGGCGCGAGTTCCGCCGTGGTCTTCCCGTCGAGGCCGAGGAACGCGGCGACGAGGTCGATGTTGTCGCGCCCGGTGAGCTCCGCCTCGAAGCCGGCGCCGAGCGTGAGCAGGGTCGAGACCCGCCCGTCAACGTCGACCGTCCCCTCGCTCGGTTCGAGGATCCCGGCGAGGGTGAGCAGGAGCGTGCTCTTGCCGGCACCGTTCGGCCCGATCACCGCGACCGCCTCGCCGTGTCCGACGCGGAAGTCGAGGTGGCGCAGCGCCCAGAAGTGGCCCGGTCCCTGGTTCCCGCGAACCATCCCGCCGAGCGAGTTCTTCAGGGTCGTCCGCCGGGTGAGGCGCAGGTTGTAGCGGATCCCGAGGTCCTCGACGACGATCGCGCTGCGCCCGCTCGCCGCCGGGCTGCGTCCATCGGTCGGGGTCGCCCCGCGCTCCATCGGGCCGCTCATCGGTCGCCGCTCACAGGATCTTCGCGAACGACGGCTCGGCGCGCTTGAACAGCGCGACGGCGATCACGAGCACGACGAGCGAGACGGCGGTGAGGATCGCCAGGCCCGCCCAGTCCGGGGCCGTCGGGCCGCCGAGCGGCGACGTGGTCCCGTAGATGACGCGCCGGTACGCGTCGAACAGGACGGCGAACGGGTTGAGCGCGAGGACCTGGCGGACCGTCGCGTTGCCGATCTGGTCGAGCGCATACAGCGCGGGTGACAGGTAGAACCACAGCCGAAGCGCGTGGCGGAGGATGTTCTGGACGTCGCGATAGAAGGCGTTCGCCGCGGCGAACAGGATCGCGAGCGCGAGCGTGAACAGGAACTGGACCGCGGCGATGACCGGGATGAGCAGGAGCCAGGCCGTGACCCGGTCGAGGAAGAAGACGTAGACGAGCGCGAGCGCGACGAGGCCGAACCCGAAGCTGACGAGACCGGCGACCGTCGATGCCGCGGGCAGGATGATCTTCGGGAACGAGATCTGGCGGATGAGGCTCTCGTGGCCGGTGATCGACAGCGTCGCGTCGTTGATCGTCGTGCTGAACCACTTCCAGGGCAGGATCGCGGCGAACAGGAACAGGGCGAAGTCGGGCAGGTCGCGCTGGAAGATGATCCCGACGAGGACGAAGTAGACGGCCAGCTGGAGGAGCGGGTCGAGGACCCACCACACGCGGCCGACGATCGTGTCCTGGTGGGTGCGCTTCAGGTCCGCCCCGACGAGGAACCGGACGAGCCGCGGGTTCGCGACGAGGTCGCGGATCCCGCGCGTCGCGAGGGTGCGCCACGACCGCCTGCGCGGACTGGTGCGGGGTGCGGCGACAGCCGCGTCGGTCGGACCGCGCATGAGCGAGCGAAGGGTAGCATGTCGCCTCGTGCGCGACGGCCGGCGCCTCGTCCGGGGTATGCTCGGCGGCGCCCGAACCCGGGCCGTGCGACCCGGGCTCGCACCCGTGCCGGAGGCCGACCTGGAGCCCGCCACCCTCGACCCGACCGCGCCCCCGATGTCGACCGGTCCCAGCGCGCGCCTGGCCGGCCGTCGCGTCGCGATGGTCACCCACTCGTACTACGAGGAGGACCCGCGCGTGCGGCGCGAGGCCGAGGCGCTCGTCGCCCGCGGTGCGGATGTCGACGTGTTCGCCCTGCGGCGCCCGGACGACGGTCCCGCGGGCGAGCTCGACGGCGTGCGGATCCGGCGGCTCGACGTCCAGCGCCACCAGGGCGCGGGCCTCGGGGTCTACCTCGCCGAGTACGTCTCGTTCCTCGTGCGCGCCGCCTGGGCCCTGGCACGCGCGCATCGGCGCCGCCGCTACGGGCTCGTCCAGGTCCACACGCTCCCGGACTGGCTCGTGTGGGCGGCGCTCCCGCTCCGGCTCGTCGGAGTGCCGATCCTGCTCGACCTCCACGAGGCGATGCCGGAGTTCTTCCGGAGCCGCTTCCCGCGCGCGGCCAACCCGATCGTCCACCGCGTGCTGCTCGCCGCCGAACGGCTGTCGATCGCCGCGGCGACCCGGACGATCACCGTCAACGCCTCGCTCCGCGCCCGCCTCGTGGACCTCGGCGTCGATCCCGAGCGGATCGGCGTCGTCATCAACGCACCCTCGCTGGCCCGATTCGATCCGGAGCGCCAGCCCGCCCGCACGTTCGCCGACGGCGGCCTGCGGCTCGTCTACGCGGGTGCGCTCACACCGACGTACGAGCTGGACGTCGCCGTCCGTGCCATGGCAGAGCTCGCGACACGCCGACCGGAGCTTGACGTGCGGCTCGAGCTCTACGGCCGAGGCGACTCGGCGGACGGGCTCGCGTCGCTCGCGGCCGAGCTCGGGGTCGCCGAGCGCGTCGCCTTCCACGGCCGGATCCCGATCGAGGCTGTGCCGGCGGCGATCGCCGCCGCCGACATCGGCCTCGCGCCGACCCGTCGCGATCCGTTCACCGACGCGAGCCTGTCCACGAAGATCTTCGAGTACGGCGCGATGCGCCGGCCCGTCGTCTGCAGCCGGTTGCCGCTCGTCGAGGCGACGTTCGGCGACGGCACGGTCTGGGCCTACGAGCCAGGCGACCCGGTGTCGCTCGCGGCAGCGGTCGCTGCCGTCGCCGATGACCCGGTGGCGCGTGCGGCGCGGGTCGAGCGCACCCTCGACCGCGTCCGCGCCCACGCCTGGGAGACCGAGGCAGACCGCTACGCGGCCATCGTCGCCGGGATGCTGCGGTCGCCGCGCGGCGCCGCGGAGGCCGCATCGTGACGGAGGGACGCGCGCGCGGGCCGCGGGCGGACCGGTCGTCCGAGGGTGCCCGGACGAACGACCGGCCCTCCGGGGAGCCGACCGAGATCGAGGAGCTGCGCGCGCGCGTCGCCCGCCTCGAGGCCGAGCTGGCCGAGCGGCGTCAGGCCCTCGACGAGGCCCGTCGCGCCCGCGAGCGCGACGCGCGTGACCTCGCCCGCGCGCAGGCCGACCTCCGCGCGCTCCGGGCCGTGCCGCTCGTCCGTCTCGGGCTCGCGACGAAGGCGCGGGCGCGGCGCCTCCGTGCCGACGGGATCGAGCGGCTCAAGGACGTCGCCAGGATCCCGCGCCGGGCCGCGAAGCGGGTCGTCCGCCGGATCCGCCTCTTCCGCCTTCGTGCCTCGGCCGCCGACGAGGAGCGCGTCCGGGCCGCGATCGTCGCGGGGATCCCTCCGTCGTCCACGACGACCGGGCCACTGGTGTCGATCGTCATCCTCAACCGCGACGGCGAGGCGCACCTCCGCCGCTGCCTGCCGGCGCTCGCGGCGACGACCTATCGCGACGTGGAAGTGCTCGTCGTGGACAACGACTCGCGCGACGGCTCCGTGGCGTACGCAGAGTCGTTCGCCTGCCCCTTCCCGCTCCGCGTCCTGCGCAACCCCGAGAACCTGACCTTCGGGGTCGCGAACGACCGCGCGGCCGACGAGGCGACGGGCGAGCTCGTCCTGTTCCTCAACAACGACATCGAGCCGATCACCCCCGACTGGCTCGGGCACCTGGTCGACACGCTCACGACGCGCGACGCCGCCGCGGTCGGGGCCCGCCTCGTCTATCCGCGCCACCGCGGCGTCGACCGCGGCGGCGAGCAATGGGCGGACCTGACGCTCCAGCACCGTGGCATCGGCCTCGACCGTGCGGCCGGCGGGATCCCGTTCCCGGTCGCGCTCGGCGCGGGCGAGGACCCAACGGGTCCGGCCGCCGTGACGGTCTCGGAGGTGCTCGGTGCGACGGCAGCCTGCCTCCTCGTCCGGCGGACCGCGTTCGAGGCGGTCGGCGGGTTCGGGGAGGGGTACGAATACGGCCTCGAGGACGTCGACCTCAACCTCCGGCTGCGCGCGGCGGGTGGCACCGTCTGGTACGACGGACGCGCGGCCCTGTGGCACCACGAATCGGCGACGCGCCGGAACGACGACATGGCGATCCGCAAGGAACGCGCGGCGCGGAACCGGACACTGCTCATCGACCGCTGGGGGCCGCGCCTGACGCGCGAGGCCCTGCTCGACGCGATCGACGGCCGACTGGCCTGGTCGTCGGCCCCCCTCCATGTCGGGATCGCGATCACGCGCGACGACGAGTCGGCCGGCTACGGCGACTGGCACACCGGGCACGAGCTGGGCGACGCGCTCCGCGCGATCGGCTGGCGCGTGAGCTACCTCGAGCGCGTCGAGGACCGCTGGTATCGTCCCCCGGCCGACCTCGACGTCGTCGTCTCGCTCCTCGACGCGTTCGACCTCCGGCGCATCCCGCGCCGGCCCGTCTCCGTCGCCTGGGTCCGCAACTGGCCCGACCGCTGGGCGGCGCAGCCGTGGTTCGACGACTACGACATCGTCCTCGCCTCGAGCGCCGGGATCGCGGCGCTCCTCGACGAGCGCACCGCGACGCGGACCCACCGCGTCCCGATCGCGACGAACCCAGCGCGGTTCCGGCCCGTCGAGCCCGACCCCGAGCTCGCCTGCGACGTCCTCTTCACCGGCAGCCACTGGGGCGCCGAGCGAGGGGTCGCGACCGCCCTGCCGGCCCTTGCCGCCGCGGGGCTGCGCGTCCACGTCCACGGCCGCGGCTGGGAGGGCGTCGCGGACATGGCGCCCCTCCTGCGCCCGTACCTCCCGTACGACCGCCTTGCCGCCGCCTATGCGTCGGCCGGCGTCGTCGTCGACGACACCGCCCACCACGCACGCCCGTACGGGGCGGTGAACTCCCGTGCATTCGACGCGATCGCCGCGGGCGCGGTCCTCGTCTCCGACAACGAAGCCGGCTGCCGTGAGCTGTTCGGCGACGGGATCCCGACCTGGACCGACGCCGAGTCCCTCATCTCGGCCGTCCGCGCCCTCCTTGCCGACCCGGCCGCCGCGCGCGCCCGCATGGCGCCGATCCGTGAGCGCGTCCTCGCCGAGCACACGTACGCGCAGCGGGCGACGGCCGTCCGGGATGCCCTGCGCACGTGGACCGCGGCGCGCCGCGTCGGGATCCGGATCGGCGTGCCGTCCTGGGAGGTCGCCCACCAGTGGGGCGACCTGCCGTTCGCCCGCTCCGTCCAGCGCGAGCTCGAGCGCGCTGGCCACCCGACCCGGGTGCACTTCCTTCCCGACTGGGACGCCGAGCACGCGGCGCGCGACGACGCGACGCTCCACCTGTTCGGGCTCAGGACGCCGCGCAAGCGCGCGGGCCAGGTGAACCTCCTCTGGCAGATCAGCCATCCCGACCTCGCGAGCGGGGAGCTCTACGACACGTACGACGCCGTGTTCGTGGCCTCCGACCGTTTCGCCGAGCACATGGCGGCGCAGACGCGGACCCCCGTGCGCCCGCTCCACCAGGCGACCGATCCGGCTCGCTTCCGCCCGACGTCCGGCGGCCCGGCGCACGAGCTGCTGTTCGTCGCGAACGCGCGCCGCCACCGGCGCAAGATCGTCGACGACCTCGGTGCCACGACCCGCGACCTCGCCGTCTACGGTGCGGGCTGGACCGCGGACCTCATCGATCTGCGCTTCGTGCGCGGCGAGAACGTCCCCAATGCACAGCTGCCCGCCTACTACAGTGCGGCGACGATCGTCCTCAACGACCACTGGGCGGACATGCGTGACTGGGGCTTCCTGTCGAACCGGCTCTACGACGCGCTCGCCTGCGGCGCCGTCGTCGTGAGCGACCGGGCCCCCGGGATCGACGAGGAGTTCGACGGCACGGTCGTCGCCTACGACACGCCCGAGGAGCTGCGCGCCGCGATCGACCGTGTCCTCGCCGACGATGCGGAGCGCCGCGCGCGCGGTGAGCGCGGGCGGGCGGTCGTGCTCGCGCGCCATACGTTCGCGCACCGCGTGGCCGAGCTCACGGCGGCGCTCGGGCCGCTGCTCGCGGCGCGCCTATCGCGGATCGTCGCCGAGCCCGCCGCCCGCGCCCCTGCGGCGCCCCGGCGGCGGACGCCCGCGCCCCTCCGTCGCCCCGCCCCGGCCGCCCGATGAACCGTCTGCCCCGACCTGCGGCGCGGCTCGTTGCGCCGGTGCGGCGGGTCGCCCGGGCGGTATTCCTCCGCGCGCCGCGCCCGGTCCGGCGATTCGTCCTTGGCCGGCTCGGCAAGCTGCCGGCGCCCTTGGAGCGACCGGCGGGGCAGGCGGCGCCCGCCGAGGACGCGAACGGGTTCAACGTCTCGTACGTGACCGCGCGCCCCGACCTGCTCGCGCTGCTGCCGATGGATGTCCGGCGCGTCCTCGATCTCGGGTGCGCGACGGGAGAGGTGGGCGCCGCCATCAAGCTGCGGGCGCCGGGCACGCGCGTCGTTGGCGTCGAGATCGACCCCGAGATGGCGGCACTCGCGGCGCAGCGGATCGACCGGGTCGTCGCCGCCGACCTCGGGGACGCGGCCGCGGTCGCTGCGGCGATCGGTGAGGAGCGCTTCGATGCCGTCGTGGCCGGCGACATCCTCGAGCACCTCGTGGACCCGTGGCGCGCGCTGCGCGGGATCGCCGCCGTCGTCGACGCCGACGGCGTGATCGTCGCCAGCCTGCCGAACGTCGGCTTCTGGGCGACGTGGAGAGATGTCGTCATCCGACGCCGCTGGCCGTACCGGCCCCGGGGCGTCCACGACGCCACCCACCTGCGCTTCTTCGCACGCTCGAACGTCGAGCCGCTCTTCGAACAGGCCGGCTTCGTCGTGGAGCGTGTCGAGCGCAGCTATCGCCTGGTCGACGGCCTCGACGAGCGGAACCGGCGCGCCGCGCGCTTCGCCGTCCCCGGACTCCGCGACCTGCTCACGTACCAGTTCCTCGTCATCGCCCGGCGGGCCGCACCCGCGGACGAGATCCGCCTCCGCGAGCGCGGGCTGGCGGACGGGGCCGCCCGGGAGCTGCTGCCTCCAGGCACCGCAAGCGGCTGAATCGCTGGTAGCCGGCGTCGGGTGCGGTACGATACGCGCCCCGTCCGGCCCGGCAGCAGCCGGCCGCGCCAAACGAACCCACCCGCAGGAATACACGACCGCATGACACTCCGCGCCAAGCCCGTCGTGAAGCGCCGGTCCCCAGGCGACTCGAGCGAACGGCGGAACTTCCTCACGAACCTCGCGTTCGGGCTCGTCATCGCCGCCGCGATCCTCATCCTCGTCGCCGCCGCGGCGATCAGCTGGTACAACGACCACCTCGCGACGGTCGGCTCCGTCGACGGGACGAACATCACCGTCGATCACGTCCGCGAGCGGGCGAAGATCGAGGGCTTCCGCGTCGACTACGCGGCAAGCCGGGTGAACACCGAGCTCGCCGCAGGCAGGATCAGCCAGACCGTCGCCGCCCAGCAGCTCCAGCAGATCGAGCAGCGGCGACAGCAGATCGGGCTCATCTCGCTCGAGCGCCTCATCGACATCCTCGTCATCGATGAGCTCGCCGCGCAGGAAGGCGTCTCGGTGAGCCCTGCGGACGTCGACGCACGGCTCCTCGAGGAGAAGACGATCCCGCCGTCGCGCCACGCCTGGATCATCGAGGTCGCGCCGGCGATCGATCCCGGCGAGACCGAGCCCACGCCCGAGCAGATCGCCGAGGCACGGGCGAAGGTGATGACCGCCCTCGGCGACCTGCGCGCCGGCAAGCCGTGGGAGGACGTCGCGCGCGCGGTCTCGACGGCCGCGTCGGCACCCCAGGCCGGCGACCTCGGCTGGCTCGTCGAGGACGCCACGGGCCGCGATGCCTCGATCGTCGACGCGATCTTCGCGGTCGAGGCGAACACCCCGAGCGACGTGATCGAGACGGAGGCCGGGACGTTCGTCATCGTCCGCGTCACCGAGATCGACCCGGGCTCCGTCGACGGGACGTTCGAGGCCCGCATCGAGGACGCGGGTGTCACGATCGAGGAGTACCGCGAGGCCATCCGTTTCGACGTCCTCCGCCAGAAGCTCGAGGACAAGGTCGTCGCCCAGGCGCTCGAGCCCGGGCCGCAGCGGCGCGTCGCCGAGATCCTGCTCCCGTCGTCCGGCACCCCACCGGCCGAGGGCGCCGTGAAGACCCGCCACATCCTGTATGCGCCGAACGACGACCCCTCCGGGGCCGCGGCCGGCGACATCCCGGACGACGACCCGGCCTGGGAGACGGCCCGTGCCGAGGCGCAGGCGACGTACGACCGGCTCGTCGCGGACCTGTCCCTGTTCGACTCCATCGCGCGTGCGGAGAGCGACGAGACGAGCGCAAAGCAGACGGGTGGGAAGCTGCCCTGGTTCGACGGCGCGAGCGCGGTCGATCCGGACTTCCTCAAGGCCGTCACGGCCGAGGGCCTCGAGCCGGGCGACCTCATCCGCCCGTTCAAGAGCGCGTTCGGCTATCACGTCGTCCAGCTCATGCGCCGCCCACCCGACATCGACTGGGCCCGCCGCCTCAAGGAGCAGCTCGACGCCGGCGCCGATTTCGCGGCGCTCGCCCGCGACCACTCGGAGGGCAACGATCCCGCCGGTGGCGGGATCGTCGGGTGGATCGCGAAGGGCGAGTTCGACAAGCTCTCCGAGGCGGCGATCTTCGCGGCCCCGGTCGGCGGCGTCACCGAGCCGGTGGAGGTCGCCGGGATCGGCGTCCTCCTCTACAAGGTCCTCGCCGAGGAGGTCCGCCCCCCGACCCCGGAGCAGGAGGCGACGATCCGCGCCACGGCGTTCTCGGCGTGGTACGCGGAGAAGAAGGCGACGTTCACGATCATCCGCGACCAGAACGTCCTGACCTCGGTCGGGTAACGGGACCCGCGTGCTCGACGCGCTCGTCGCCGAGGCACGGGTCCGCTGGGGCCTCGACCCGGCGGCCGGGCTCCAGGTGCTCGTCGCGGAGACCCTCGTCGGGACGCCGTTCGAGGCATCGCGGCCCGTGCTGATCGTCCCGGCGGCCCTCCTCGGTGTCGCAGGCGACGGTGGCACAGCCGGACCCGCCGGCACGACCATCGCCCCGCTCCCGGGCCGCCATGGCCCACGGGGCCGCGACGCGCTCGCCGTCCTGCAGCGTGCCTACCCGGCCGATCACCCGGTCGGCCGTGCGGGCGTCGCCGCGGGCACGACCGTGGGGGCGCTTGCCCCCGAGCACCTCGACGCGGCGCTCTACCTCGCGCCGCTCGCGCCGGAGTCGGCGGTCGCCGGGCCATGGGCGATGCCGGCGATCTCCGAGCGGCTCCGCCGCCCGGACGGCTGCCCGTGGGACCGCGAGCAGACCCACGAGTCCCTGCGCCGTCACCTCCTCGAGGAGGCGTACGAGGTCTACGACGCGCTCGAGCGCGGCAGCACCCCCGACCTCGCCGAGGAGCTCGGCGACCTGCTCCTCCAGGTCGTCCTCCACGCGCAGCTCGCGGCCGAGGCCGGCGTGTTCGACCTCACCGACGTCCATGCCGCGATCGCGCGCAAGATCGTGCGCCGCCATCCGCACGTGTTCGGCGATGCGGAGGCGCGGACCGCGGCCGACGTGAACCGCCAATGGGAGCGGATCAAGGCACAGGAGCGCGCCGATCGCGCCCGGGCCGACGACGAACCGGGAGGCGAGCCGGCCGCGGACGTGGACGAGAGCACCGCGGCGGCATCGCGCGGCGCCCTCGACGGGATCGCCCGATCCCTGCCCGCGCTCGCCGCCAGCCAGGAGATGCAGGAGCGCGCCGCGATGCTCGGCTACGACTGGCCGTCGATCGAGGGGATCCTCGACAAGGTCGCCGAAGAGCTCGCCGAGCTGTCGCGCGCCGCGACCGCCGACGCCCGTGAGGACGAGTTCGGGGACCTGCTCA
>JBFKVO010000003.1:0-11924 GCA_041639095.1 Candidatus Limnocylindrales bacterium
GGGTCGACTCGCGGTGCCCCGGTTCGTCGGCGCCCGGGAGCAGGAGATCGGCATTGAACAGCTGGTCCGCCTCCTCCCATTCCCGACTTTCTTCCTTCGTCCCGAGGTAGTGGAACGCGAGCCAGAGCAGCACGCCCACGATGACGAGGATGACCTCCGATCCCTGGAAGGGATAGATGGCCTCGATGGAGCCTGGATCGCTGAAGGACGTGAGTCCGGTGTTCATGGTCTACCTCCCTCAGCTTCCGTTGCCGCCGGCCGCCAGGCCCTCGCGCTTCTCGATCACCTCGAACTCAGTGTAGGTGCGCGAGAAGTACGGGTAGGACGGCACGTTCGTGTGGAAGTCGAGCCCTGCCAGCTCCACGTTGTGCGGAACGCGCAGGAGGCCCATGGACTTCAGGATCCTGGCCACGACGTAGAACGGCGCGAAGCCGAGGACACCGAACATGATCACGGCACCGATGAAGTTGCCGATCGGATTGACGGCCGGGAAGCCGTCCGGCGTCACGCCGAACCACGGGACGCCACTTCCCTCCATGGGTGCGGCGGCCGGGTAACCCCACAGCAGGAAGCCGGCCACGACGACCCCGAAGAACCCGGAGTACCCGTGGACCGCGACGGCGCCGACGGCGTCGTCGATCTTGAACCGGCGCTCCACGTAGTTGTGACCCTTGTAGGCCACGGCCGCGCCGAGTCCGCCGATGATCATCGCCTGGATCGGGTGATACAGGTCGTTGCCGGCCGAGGCCGCGATGATCCCGGCGAGGCCGGCGGACAGGGTCCAGTACGGCTGCCCCTTGCTGAGGATGAAGCCGGCCAGGAGCCCGCCCGAGAGCGACATCAGGAAGTTGAAGGTGATCGCCGACAGCGTCGTCGGCATCAGATAGATGTTCGTCGCCGAGAAGAACGGCTCGCCGTCCGTCCCGACGTTGATGATCGGGATGTTGCACGCGGCGTAGAAGCCCCAGAAGCCGGTGTAGATCGTCAGGAGGCCGAGGGACCCCATCCACACGTTGTGCGGAGGGATGTCGCGGACCTCCCCGTTCGGACCGAACTTCCCGATGCGGGGCCCCAGCACGATGAGGGCCGCGAGCGCGGCGCCGCCGGCGATCGCATGGATGACGCCGGACGCGTACGCGTCGTGATAGCCCATGAGCTGGACCATCCAGCCGTTCGGGGACCAGCCCCAGGCGGCGTCGATGATCCAGGTCACCGAGCCGATGACCACCGCGAGGATCAGGAACGCGTTGGTTCGGACGCGCTCGATGATCGCGCCCGAGACGATCGATGCGGCCGTCCACGAGAACAGCAGGAACGCCGCCCAGAAGACGCCGGTGATGCGGTCCTCCATGTGCGGGCCCATGAACGGCGACCACGCGTAGAAGGTGTCGGCCGTCGCATTGTCGAGGCCCATCCCGTTGTTGATGAACGGCCCGTTGATGAAGGCGAAGTAGATCCACCATCCGAAGAAGAAGAACGTGACCGTGACGACCGGGATGAGCATCACGTTCTTGATCAGGATGTGCTGGAGGTTCTTCCGTCGTCCGATGCCGGTCTCGTACATCGCGAAGCCGACATGGATGAGGAACATCATGACGACCGTCACCCAGTAATAGAACTCGGTGAAGATCACGTTCAGGGAGCCAAGTTCCTCGGTCATACCCTCCCTCTCGGTCGATGCGGCAGGCTCGACACGGGCCTGCTCGGGTCGCTTCCGCCGGGCGGCGCTGAGGATGCCGCCCGGAGACGTCGCGTCGGGGACGTTGCCTGGTTCCGCCCTCCTTTCTCGGGAACGGCCGTCAGCGCGACGGCTCGTCGGGATCGAGCTCGACGGTGATCGACAGGAACCGGATCGGGAGCTCGTCCAGCCGCTCCGGCCCGTGGGGGACGTGTCCGTCGAACATGAGCGAATCGCCCGGTCGCATCTCGTACGTGTGGCGCCCGTAGCGGTAGGCGAACTCGCCGCTGAGGAGGTACAGGAACTCGGCGCCCTCGTGCTGGAAGAGCGGGAACTCCTCGCTCTGTTTCGTGAGGGTCACCAGGAACGGCTGGACGCGTCGGTGGGTGCCCTTCGCCGCGGCGAGGAGCTCGTAGCGATGGCCGTGGCGGGTCCCCTGGCGGACGAGCTCGATCCCCTCGCCCGCGCGGACGTACGAGGCGTCGCGCTCCTCCTCGAAGCCGCGGAAGAACGTCGTGACCGGGACCTCCAGCGCCTGTGACAGGCGCGCGAGGGTGCGGAGGCTCGGCGAGGTCTGCGCGTTCTCGATCTTCGAGATCATCCCGAGCGAGAGGCCGGACCGGCGCGCCACCTCCTGCAGCGTCAGCCCGAGCCGCCGCCGCTCCTCGCTGAGCCGGCTGGCGATCGCCCGGTTGATCTCCTCCTCGAGGTACGCAGCCTCGAAGTCGCTCGCATACGTCGGGTCCGCTCTGGGCTCGGACATCGTCGCTCCGAACGATGGACGCGCCGCTGGGGACCATGGTCAAGGCACGCCCGGGGTTAGAGCCTACACCATGAGGAAAGCTCGTCTACCCCCGATTTTTCCCGCGCCATTGCATCGGAACGGGCCCACGACGTATCCTTTCGCCTGACGGTGGAGGCGCCCATGCGCGCGGGTCGCCGACCGGCCTTCGGATTTCACTCATAGTGGAGCGCAACGATGTGCGGGATCGCCGGGTACATGTCCACGCGCGAGGAGCCGCAGCCGGTCGGGCGCATCCTGCTCACGATGCTCACGAGCCTGGCCCGGCGCGGGCCGGACTCGGTCGGCGTGGCGCTCTTCCGGACCGAGGCGGCGCACCGCTCCGCGTGCTGGATCCGCCTCCCCGAGCAGGGCGACGCGAAGGAGCACGAGAGCCGGATCCTCGCCGGCCTCGCGACGATCGCCGACGTGGGCACGATCGAGCGCCACCACGGACTGCTGCGCGTGGAGCTCGGCACGGACGCCGAGCCGGCGGCGATCCGCGAGGCCGCCGAAGCCGGGTCGCGCGACGTCGAGGTCGTGAGCCTCGGCAACCAGCTCGAGCTCGTGAAGCAGGTCGGCCACCCGGACGCGCTCGACCGCGCCTTCTCGATCGAGGGCTTCCGCGGCAGCCACGGGATCGGTCACACCCGCCTCTCGACGGAGAGCCGCGTCGACCTCACTCACTCGCAGCCCTTCTGGGCGCGCGGCGTCGCAGACGTCGCGACCGTCCACAACGGGCACATCACGAACTACCACAAGCTCCGCCGGAAGTACGAGCAGCGCGGCGTCCGCTTCTTCTCCGAGAACGACTCCGAGATCATCGGCGTCTACATCGCCGACCATCTCGCGCGCGGCAACACGCTCGAACAGGCGCTCGAGGCGTCGCTCGACGACTTCGACGGAAGCTTCAGCTATCTCGTGGCCAGCGGCGACGCGATGGGCTACGCGCGCGACCCGTTCGCGCTCAAGCCGCTCATCACGATCGAGACGCCGGACTACGTCGCGGTCGCCAACGAGGAGATCGCGATCCGGGCCGCGCTCGGGAGCGCGGGCACGGCCCACGAGCCGTCCGGGTACGTCTACCGGCTCTGGCGCCGCTCCGAGTTCGCCACCCCGGCGGCCGCGGCATGACCGGCGGGCGGCCAGCACTCCGTCGCCCCGAGCGCCGCGGGCATGCGGCGGGCGGCGACCGATGACCGGCACGACCACCGGAGCCGGACCGTCCGTCGTCGAGGTCGACGCCGTCGATCTCACGACGCGCGAGGTCAACCGGGCGATCAAGGCCGCGATCGCCGACGGGAAGCCGGTCCTCGTGCGCAACCCCGCTGCCCGTCACAGCTACGCCGTCGCGATCGTGACGCCCGGCGACGTGACATTCGATGGGAGCGTCGGCTACTACTGCGGCGGGATGGCCGACGGGGCGACGATCCACGTCCGCGGCAGCGCGGGCTGGGGCCTGGCCGAGGGGATGCTGTCCGGCACCGTGGTCGTGGACGGGAACGCCGGCAACAGCGCCGCGGCCTCGATCCGCGGCGGGACCGTCGTCGTCCGCGGTGACTGCGCGGCGCGGGCGGGCGTCGCGATGAAGGGCGGTCGGCTGCTCATCGCAGGCGACGCGGGCTACATGACCGGGTTCATGATGCAGCGCGGCTACATCGCGATCGCCGGAAACGCCGGCGAGGCACTCGCGGATTCGATGTACGAGGGCACGGTCTACGTCGCCGGCGACATCGCCTCGCTCGGCAATGACGCGGTCGTCTCGGACGCCACGGCCGAGGAGCAGACGACGGTCGAGGCGGCCTTCGCCGAGTTCGACCTGCCGAAGCCCGGGCCGCTGCGCAAGATCGTCGCCGGCCGCAAGCTGTGGAACTTCGCGAAGCACGAGCTCGACACCTGGCGGGAGGCGCTGTGACGCACGATCCGCAGGGCCGCCGGCCCAGCCCCGTCTACACGCCGTCGGTCATCGGCGAGATCCAGGAGAAGGCCGCCCTCGGGCGGTACATCATCCGCGGGTTCGGCACACTCCGGTCGCGGCCCCTGCCGTCGCTCGACGACCTCACGTTCCTGCCCGCGTCGCTGACGCGCATCCCGCTCGAGGGCTACCGCGAGAGATGCGTGACGACGACCGTCCTCGGGACGCGCTTCGCCGAGAAGCCGATCACCCTCGACATCCCCATCATGATCACCGGGATGAGCTACGGCGCCCTCTCGTACAACGCGAAGGTCGCCCTCGCCCAGGGTGCCAGCCGGGTCGGTGCCTCGACGACCTCGGGCGACGGCGGGATGCTCCCCGCCGAGCGCGAGCACTCGACGACGATGATCGTCGAGGTCCTTCCGAGCCGCTACGGCGCGAACGTTCATCACCTCCGTCAGGCGGACGGGATCGAGCTGACGATCGGCCAGGGCGCGAAGCCCGGCACCGGCGGGCTCCTGCTCGGGTCGAAGGTGAGCGAGGAGATCGCCGGCATCCGTGAGCTGCCGACCGGGGTCGATCAGCGCTCGCCGGCGCGCCACCCGGACTTCCTCGGCCCCGACGACATGATCCTCAAGATCGAGGAGCTCCGCGAGGCGACCGACTGGAAGATCCCGATCTTCGTGAAGATCGGCGCGACCCGTGTCTTCGACGACGTGAAGCTCGCCGCGAAGTGCGGCGCCGACGTCGTCGTCGTCGACGGGATGGAGGGCGGCACGGCCGCCTCGCCCGAGATCCTCCAGGACCACACGGGCATCCCGACGCTCGCGGCGATCGTCGAGGCGCGCCGCGCCCTCGAGGACGTCGGGATGTACGGCGAGGTCCAGCTCATCGCGGCCGGCGGGATCCGGAGCGGCGTGGACGTCGCGAAGGCGCTCGCCCTCGGGGCGGACGCGTGCTACATCGGAACAGCCGCGCTCATCGCCCTCAACTGCAACCGGCCGCTCTACCTCGACGACTACGCCGCGATCGGGGCCGAGCCCGGCGCGTGCCACCACTGCCACACGGGGCGCTGCCCGGTCGGGATCACGACCCAGGACCCCGACCTCATGGCCCGCCTCCCGATCGAGGAGGCGGCCGAGCGCGTCGCGAACTTCATGACTGCGATGACGCTCGAGGTGCAGATGCTCGCGCGCGCATGCGGCAAGGCCGACGTCCACGACCTCGACACCGAGGACCTTCGGGCGCTGACGATCGAGGCCGCCGCGATCACCGGCATCCCCCTCGTCGGGACCCACTGGGTCCCCGGCCGCGACGGCGCGGACTGACGGGAGCGCCGGGAGCAGTGTCGTTCCTGCTGGCCTGCCCCATCTGCGGGCCGCGCGACGTCTACGAGTTCCGGTTCGGCGGCGAGGTCCTGCGCCGTCCCGCACCGGATGCTGCCGAGGAGGAGTGGACGGCGTACCGGTACCTGCGCTCCAATCCCGCGCGCGCCGGCCGCGAGTGGTGGTTCCACCGGCTCGGCTGCCGGCGCTGGTTCCAGGCGGAGCGCGACGCCACGGAGAACCGCGTCATCGCGACGTGGTGGGCGGGTGAGGGTCCCACCGGCGCCGAGACCGGCGCGCGTGACAGCGGACGGCCGGGAGGCGACGGTGGCTGACGAGCGGCTGCCCGTCCCCGGCATCGACACGTCGCGGTCGTTCACGTTCACGTTCGACGGTCGCGACGTCACGGCCCACCCGGGCGACACGATCGGCTCGGCGCTCGCCGCGAACGGCGTCACGACGCTCACGCGGAGCTTCAAGTACCACCGCCCGCGCGGGCTCCTGTGCGTCGCCGGTCGCTGTCCGAACTGCCTCGTCAACGTCGACGGCGTCCCGTCCGTCCGCTCCTGCACGGAGCCCGCGGTCGAGGGGATGGTCGTCGCGAGCCAGAACGCGTGGCCGTCGCTGCGCTTCGACCTCGTCTCGCTCGCGGACCGCTTCGACCGGTTCCTCCCGATCGGCTTCTACTACAAGGTCTTCCACCGGCCGCGCTTCCTCTGGCCATTCTTCGAGCACATGCTCCGGCAGGTGGCGGGACTCGGCGTCGTGGACACCTCCGTCGTGCCGGATCGGGTCGAGCGGACCCGCAACCTCCACGCCGACGTGGCCGTCATCGGCGGCGGCCCCGCGGGCTGCCTCGCCGCCCTCGAGGCGGCGGCGGCCGGGGCGCGGGTCGTCCTCGTGGACGACGGGCCGGAGCTCGGCGGCCACTTCCGGCTGACGAGCGCGGCGGTCCGCGGCGACGACCGCCTGACGGGTCTCGACGGGATCGCTGCGGCGGTGCGGCTGCGCGAGCTCGTGGCGGAGCAGCCGGGGATCACGGCACTGACGCGGACGACCGCGTTCGGGATCTACGAGGGCGGGCTCGTCGGCGCGAACGAGGGCAGGATCGTGCACCGGATCCGGGCGCGGCGGATCGTCCTCGCCACGGGTGCAGCCGAACGCCCGGCGCTCTTCGACGGCAACGACCTGCCCGGGATCATGCTCGGGAGCGGCGTGCTGCGGCTCGCCCGCCTGTTCGGCGTCCGCGCCGGGAAGCGCGCCGTCGTCGTGACCGACGGCCCGTGGGGCTGGCGCTGTGCGGCCGACCTGCTCGACGCGGGCGTGAGCGTCATGGCCATCGCGGACGCGCGCGAGGTCGCGAACACGGGAGTCGACGAGGCGCTGCGCGGTCGGCTCGCCGACGCGGGCGTGGAGCAGCTGACCGACACGACGGTGCTCGGCGCGCGCGGGCGCGGCCGCGTGAGCCGCCTCCGCCTCGGGACGCCGGGCGGCGAGCGGACCCTTGCCACGGACCTCGTCGCGATGTGCCTCCGCCCGGAGCCGGTCGTCGCGCTCGCGGCCCAGGCAGGGGCGGGCCGCCGCTACGATGCCGCGCTCGGGGTGACCGTCGCCGAGGCGCCGCCCGAGGACGTCCTCCTCGCGGGGCACGTCCAGGGCTCCGACGACCTTGCGACGGTCCTCGCCTCGGCCATCGTCGCGGGTCGGCGCGCCGCTCGCGAGGCAGGTGCCGCCGGGGCCGCCGACCAGGCCGCGGCCGAGCGGGCGCTGGCCGAGGCCGCCGCAGCGGCACCGGCACCGGTCGCCGCGGTGCCGACGAGCCTCGCGACCGGGGGCCGCAAGCGATTCGTGTGCGTCTGCGAGGACGTGACCGTCAAGGAGCTCGAGCTGGGCGTGTACGAGGGCTTCGACGACCTCGAGACGATGAAGCGCTACAGCACGACGACGATGGGTCCCTGCCAGGGGAAGATGTGCCACTCGCTGGCGGCCGGCGTCCAGGCAGAGCTCACGGGTCGCTCCCGCGGGGAGGTCGGCCACACGACGTCACGGCCGCCGTATCACCCCGTCAGCCTCGGCGCACTCGCCGGTCCCCACCTCGACCCGGTCCGCTACACGGCGATGCACGAGCGCCACGCGGCGCTCGATCCCACGTGGGTGGACATGGGCGACTGGAAGCGGCCCCTCATCTACACCTCGGTCGCCGAGGAGTGCCGGGCCGTCCGCGAACGGGTCGGGCTCATCGACGTCTCGACCCTTGGCAAGCTCGACGTTCGCGGCCCCGACGCCGGGGCGTACCTCGACTGGCTCCACCCGAACCGGTTCAGCGACCTGCGCATGGGCCGCGTCCGCTACCGGGCGATGACCGACGAGGCGGGGATCGTCCTCGACGACGGAACCGTGGCGCGCCTCGGCCCGGACCGGTTCTTCGTGACGACCGGCACCGGGACCCTCGACGCGGTCGACCAGTGGATGCGCTGGTGGCTCGCCGGCTCCGGCCGCGACGTGTCGATCACGAACACGACGGGCGAGCTCGCGGCGATGAACCTCGCGGGGCCGCAGGCCCGGGCGACCCTCGCGAAGGTCACCGACGCGGACGTCTCGAAGGCGGCGATGCCGTACCTCGCCGCAGCCGAGGTCCTGATCGCGGGCGTGCCGGCGACCATCCTGCGGATCGGGTTCGTCGGCGAGCTCGGCTACGAGATCCACGTCCCGGCCGACTACGGGACGCACGTCTGGGATGCGCTCATGGCCGCCGGCGCGGAGTTCGGGATCGCGCCGTTCGGCGTCGAGGCGCAGCGCATCCTGCGCCTCGAGAAGCAGCACCTCATCGTCAGCCAGGACACGGACGCCCTGTCCGGTCCGATCGAGTCGGGGCTCGGCTGGCTCGTCAAGGCCGACAAGGACGACTTCGTGGGCCGCGCGGCGGTCGCCTTCGCCGCGGCATCCGGCGCCCGCCCCAACCTCATCGGCTTCGAGGCCCCCGGTCGGCCCGTCCCGCACGAGGGTGCCGGCATCGTCCGCGAGGGCCAGCTCATCGGCCGGGTGACGAGCGCGAAGTGGAGCCCGCATCTCGGCAAGACGATCGGGATGGCCTGGATGACCCATGGTCCGTTCGACACGGGCACGCCGATCGTCATCCGCCACGACGACGATCGGACGGTGACCGCGACCCTCCAGGCGAAGCCCTTCTACGACCCCGACGGGGTGCGGCTTCGCGCATGACCGCCCGGACCGCGACCCGCGCCGCCGACGCGACGACCACGGACGCCCCCGTCCGGCGCAGCCCGCTCGCCGCCGAGGCGGCACAGCTCGGCGCGACGTGGATCGCCTCCGCCCTCCACTGGGCGGCCGACTACGGCGACGTGAGCGCCGAGATCGCCGCCGCGACGAGCGCCGTGGGCGTGGCCGACTGGGGCCCCACGGACAAGCTGGCGGTCAAGGGCCCGGCGCAGCGGCGCGTCCTCGACGAGCTCGGGATCGGCGCGCCGCTCGGGACCGTCGCCGATGCCACGCTGCAGACGACGCCGGTCCGCTCGTGGGCGCTGGCCCCGGACGAGACGCTCCTCGTCGTGCCCGCCGACGGCGCGGCCGGCCCGGCGGTCACGGCCGCCATGACCGATGGGGGCGCGGTCGTCACCGAGTTGTCCTCCGGCCTCGCGGGGCTGCGCATCCTCGGCCCCGCGGCGCGTGAGCTCCTCCTCGAGCTGTGTGCGGTGGACCTCGCCGCGGACCGATTCGCGCCGCGCCGGATCGCGCAGGCACCGATGGCGAACGTCCGCGTGACGCTGACCCGCCGCGACCTCGGCGAGGTGCCCGGCTTCGAGCTCCTCGTCGCCCGCGACCAGGCCGCCTACCTGTTCGAGGCGCTCCTCCACGTCGGCGCGGTCCACGGCGTCCGGCCGGTCGGCCAGCGTGCCGTCGACGCGATCGCGGGAGGCCCGCTGTGGTAGCGCTCCTGTCGTTGTTCCGCAAGCAGCGGATGTGGGGCCACGACGAGCTCCGGCCGCGCTACGACGTCGTCATCGTCGGCGGCGGCGTCCACGGCCTCGCGATCGCGTACGAGCTCGCGAAGCGCGGCATCACCGACGTCGCCGTCCTCGAGAAGCAGTACATCGGGGCCGGCGGCAGCGGCCGCAACACCGCGATCATCCGCTCGAACTACCGGACCGAGCCGGGCGTCGAGTTCTACGACGAGTCGCTGAAGATCTACGAGCAGCTCGCGGTCGAGCTCGACTACAACCTGCTCTTCAGCCAGCACGGCCACCTGACGTTCGCCCACACCGAGGCGGGCATCGTCGGGCTGCGCGTCCGTGCCGAGACGAACCAGGTCCTCGGCGTGAACAGCCGGATCATCGGCCGGGCCGAGATCAAGGAGCTCGTGCCGGCCCTCGATGTCTCGGACCGCCCGCGCTTCCCGATCCTCGCCGCGCTCTATCACCCGCCGGGCGGCACGATCCGCCACGACGCGGTCGTGTGGGGCTACGCGCGCGCGGCGCACCGCCGCGGCGTCGAGATCCACACCGGCATCGAGGTGACGGGCGTCCACGTCGCCGACGGCGCGGTGACCGGCGTCGAGACGACCCAGGGCCGCATCGACGCCGGCGTCGTCGTGAACGCGACCGCCGGCTGGGCGACGACGATCGCCGCGATGGCCGGCGTCCGCCTCCCGATCGTGACCCATCCGCTGCAGGCGATGGTCACCGAGGCGCTCAAGCCGATCCTGAACCCCGTCCTCGTGTCGGCGACGCTCCACGTCTACGTGAACCAGACCGACCGCGGCGAGCTCGTCATCGGCTCGGAGATCGACCCCTACTCGTCGTACAGTCATCGCTCGACGCTGCCGTTCCTGGAGTCGAGCGTGCGCCACACCCTCGAGCTGCTCCCGTCGGTCGCCCCGGCCCGAGTGCTGCGCCAGTGGGCCGGGATCTGCGACATGACGCCGGACTTCGGCCCGATCATCGGCGCCGCGCCCGACGTGCGCGGGTTCGTCCTCGACGTCGGCTGGGGGACGTACGGGTTCAAGGCGGCGCCCGCCGCGGGCCGCCGCGTCGCAGAATTGATCGACACGGGCCGGACGCCGGACGTCATCGCCCCGTTCGCGCTCGAGCGCTTCGCCAACAACGAGCCCCTGGGCGAGAAGGCCGCCGCGGCCGTCTCGCACTGACGCCCATCTGCCGGCGGGCCTGCGCCCCGCCGGCAGCGACCGCCAACCGCACATCGTCCCGGACGGAGGAGGAGGTCATGGACACGAAGCAGGCGAAGGCCCGGCTTGCCACGGACGGCGTCGACTACATCCTCGCCCAGTGGGTGGACATCCACGGGACGCCGCGCTGCAAGGGCGTGCCCGCGTCCGCGTTCGACCAGTTCGTTGCCGGCTCCGCCGGGTTCGCTGGCGCCGCGAGCGTCGGCATGGGCCAGGGCCCCCACGACCACGACATGATCGGGATGCCCGACCTCGAGACGTACACGCTCGTGCCCTGGGAGACCGGCGTCGCCCGCTTCGCGTGCAACATCGAGGTGGACGCCGAGCCGTGGCCGTACTGCTCCCGGACCGCCCTCGCCCGGCAGATCGACCGCCTCGCGCAGGCCGGCTACACGCTCAAGGTCGGGGTCGAGGCCGAGCACACGCTCGTCACTCGCGCCGCCGACGGGTCGATCGCGCCCTTCAACCCGTCCGGCTTCGACACGCTCGAGAAGCCCTGCTACGACTTCAAGGGCCTGTCCGGGACGATGCACTACCTTCGCGAGCTGATCCGGAACATGGAGGCGCTCGGCTGGGAGCCCTACGCGTCCGACCACGAGGACGGCACGGCCCAGTACGAGCTGAACTGGAAATACGCCGACGCGATGACGACGGCGGACCGCTACACGTTCTTCAAGATGATGACGAACCAGGTCGCACACAAGCATGGGGCGATCGCGACCCACATGCCGAAGCCCTTCGCCGGCCTGACCGGCAACGGCAGCCACTTCCACCTCTCGCTGTGGGACGCGAAGGGGAACAACGCCTTCCTGGACGAGAAGGATCCACGCGGGCTCGGCCAGTCGAAGCTCGCCTACCAGTTCGTCGCGGGACTCCTCGTTCACGCCCGTGGGCTGTCCGCCCTCCTCGCCCCGACCGTGAACTGCTACAAGCGCCTGTCGGTCGGCGAGTACCTCACCGGGAGCCTGTCGGGCTTCACCTGGACGCCGGCGTTCATCACGTACGGCGACAACAACCGGACC
>JBFKVO010000004.1:0-11088 GCA_041639095.1 Candidatus Limnocylindrales bacterium
TCCTGTGGAAACCGGCCTGGTTCGGGGCGAAGCCGGAGCTCGTGCTCAAGGCGGGCTATCCGGCGTGGGCGCCGCTCGGTGAGGGGAATGCGAGCGTCGAGCGCGCCGAGCCGACGCGGTACGCGCCGGACTGGGGCGGGATGCCGGCGGCCGCTGCCGCACTGTCGGCGACGTTCGTGTCGGGGGCGGTGGATCGGGCCGCGCTCGCGCGCCGGCTCGGGACGCGCCGACGGCTCATGCCGGTCCGTGGCTGCCGCGGCCTCACGCGCGCCGACCTCGCCCGGAACCGCGCGACGGCGCCGGTGGAGGTCGATCCGACGGACGGGACCGTGACGCTCGGCGGCCGGGTGCTCGCGGTCGAGCCGGTGTCGGACGATCTCCCGCTGAACCGACGCTACTTCCTGCGCTGACCGAGGGGGCCTGCTGGCCGTGATGGCCCCGGCCACGGCCTGGCGCCCCGGCCACGGCCTGGCGCCCCGGCCACGGCCTGGCGCCCCGGCCACGGCCTGGCGCCCCGGCGCGCCCGATTCCCGTCTGGCGCGACAGATCGGGGCTGTGCATGCGTAGCGGGGCGTCGATTCGGGCTGGAATCGGGCAGTTCCCGACCGATCGTCACGCCGATCTGTGACCGGATTGTCTCCTCAGACGGGAATGTGGCCCGCGCATCGACCTGGCCCGCGCATCGACCGGACCGCGCATCGACCGGACCCGTCCGTGCTAGGAGCGGCGACGCTGCGCGTCGGCGAGCTCCCGCGCGACGTCGCGCTTCGCGTCGCGGTCCGCGATGTCGCGCCGCCGGTCGTGGAGCTGCTTGCCGCGGCCGAGGCCGAGCTCGACCTTCGCCCGACCCTTCTCCGAGATGTAGAGGCGGAGCGGGACGATCGTGAGGCCCTTCGCCTGGGCCCGGCCGCGGAGCTCGTCGATCTCGGAGCGGCGCAGGAGGAGCTTGCGGGTCCGCTTCGGCTCGTGGTTGTAGCGGTTGCCCTGCTCGAACGGCGCGATGTGGGCGCCGATGAGCCACGCCTCGTCGTGCTCGATGCGGGCGTAGGCGTCGGCGAGGTTCACCTTGCCGGCGCGGATCGACTTGATCTCCGTGCCGGTCAGGACGAGGCCCGCCTCGAAGGTCTCGGTGATCGTGAACTCGTGCCGGGCGCGGCGGTTGAGGGCGATGGTCTGTTCGCCCATCGACGGGGACTCCTTCGGGCTTCTTCGGGGCTCCGGGACGACGTCCCGGACGCACGAACGCCGGCCCTGTCGGGCCGGCGTCCGACGCTTGCCACCCGCAGGGTGTCCGCTTAGACGGCCATCTCCTGCGAGGTGGTGCAGCTACTGTGATCTGTCACTGCACATCACCTCCTTTCGTTCCGCGCAACCCTACCCGATGGCCGGGGCCCACGCAAGGAGGACGGCTCGGGCCGGAACGGTGTCCCCGCCGCCCTCACGGGCCCTGTGTGTCAGGCGGCCGCCGCAAGAGTGCGCGCGGCAGTCGTCGAGAGCAGCTCGATCGCCCGGTCGAGCGCCGGGTCGCTGTCCGGGGCGGTGTCGGGGGAGTACTCGACCACGACGTCGGGCGTGATCCCCTCGTGGTGGATCCACCGCTTGTCCGGGGTCAGCCACTTCGCCACCGTGAGGCGGAAGCCGCCGCTGTCGTTCTCGAGCGCCTGCCACGTCTGGACGGTGCCCTTGCCGAACGTCGTCTCGCCGACGATCGTCGCCCGCCCGGTGTCCTGGAGCGCTCCCGCGACGATCTCGCTCGCCGACGCGCTCCCGCGGTCGACAAGGACGACGATCTCGATCGACGCGTCGGTCGCGATCCCGTCCTCGAGCGCGGTGGTCGGCGTCTGCTTCCCCTTTGCGTCCTCCTCCCAGAAGATCGGGCCCGACGAGATGAACGTGCTCGCCACCTCGCGAGCGGCCGTCACGAACCCGCCCGGGTTGCCGCGCAGATCGACGATGAGCCGCGTCCGCCCCGCGTCGAGGTGGGCCCGGACCGCCTCGACGAACTGGTCGGCCCCACCCTCCGAGAAGCCCGTCAGCCGGACGTAGCCGATCGTCTCGCCGGCGAGTGCCTCGGTGATCACTTCGCGCTGGACGATGACATCGCGGACGATCGGCACGTCGAACGGCTCGCCCTGGTCGCGGACGATCGTGAGCACGACCTCGGTGCCCTTCTTGCCGCGGATGCGGTCGCGGGCCTGCTCGATGGTCAGTCCGTCGAGCGTGGAGCCGTCGACCGCGATGACGAGGTCGCCCGGCCGGAGGCCGGCCTTGAGCGCCGGCGAGCCGTCGATCGGCGCGATGATCACGAGCCGGCAGTCCGCGCTGAGCGGCGTGCAGTCGGCCGGCGAGCCGTCGCCCGCCCGCGTCCCGATCTCGGCGCCGATCCCCTCGAACTGCCCGGAGATCCCCTGGAGGCTGCGGCGGTACTCCTCCGACGTGAGGTACGAGGAGTAGGGATCGCCGATCGCCTCGATCATCCCCTTGATCGCGCCCTCGATGAGCGCCTTGCGGTCGACCGGGCCGCCCGCGTAGCGCTCGGTCACGGCGTGGAAGGCATCCCAGAACGGCTGGAACTCCGCGTCGAGGCCCGCCGGCGTGCCCGGCTGGTCGACGCTCCGGCGGCCGAGGCTGTAGCCGGACAGGAAGAGCGCGCTGCCCGCGAGGACCGCCACCAGGACGACGGCCGTGCCGAACACGAACCCGCCGCGCCGCGGCGGGTCGCCGACCGGGACGATCGGGACCGGCGGGAGGAGCTCGGTCTCGGGTGTGCCGCCCGCCGGCGCCGCGCCGGCGGGGCTCGTCGCGCCCTCGGACGAGACCGCGTCGGACGCGGTGGCGTCGGGGCCGGCCGGCGCGCCGTTCGGCGTCCAGGCCTCGGGGTCGGTGGGGTTCATGGCGTTCGGTCGGACCTCGGCAGCGATTGGTGAACGGACGGACGGCGACGGCTCGGCGGCGGTTCCTGGTGCCGCCACCGGGCAGGCGGGTCGCAGTCGGCCCGGTCGGACAGCCTACACCGACTCACCCGAACCTACGTTCGGCAGGGCGCGCCGGATCGTGCCGCCCGTCGGCGGGCGCCAGGCCCCTAGCGGATGAGGTACGTCCGGACCGAGATCCACGAGCCGAGCACGCCGAGCCCGAGGCCGGCCCCGCCGACGAGCAGGACGAGGTCGCGGGCGAGCGGCGCGACATCGATCGGGAGGACCCGGAAGAAGTCGAACATGAACCGGTTGAGGGGGTCGGCGGCGACGCCGAGGACGGCGAGCGCGAGGACCGCGCCGAGCAGGCCCATGAACGCGCCCTCGAACACGAATGGCCAGCGGATGAACGCATCGGACGCCCCGACGAGGCGCATGACCTCGATCTCGTCGGCGCGGGCGACGACGGCGAGGCGGATCGTGTTCACGATGATGAACAGGACGATGAACCCGATGACGAGGAGGACGACCGTCCCGCTCGTGCGCAGGAAGTCGGTCACGGTCAGGACGCGATCGACGAGGTCCTTGATGTTCTTCACGCGCTCCACGGCGGCCTCGCCACGCAGCCGCTCGCTCACGAGGCCGAAGTCGCGCGTGTCCACGAGACCGACCTCGATGCTCGCGTGGAGCGGGTTCGTCTCCAGGTAGCGCGTGAGATCCTCCTGGCCCTGCGCCTCGCGCGCCGCGCGGAAGCGCTCGAGCGCCTCCTCGCGCGACACGAACGTGACCCGGTCGACCTCGGGCATCGCGCGGACCCGGACGACGAGGTCGTCGACGTCCTCCTGTCGCGCGTCGTCGTGCAGGTCGGCCACGATCTCGACCTTCTGCTCCACGAACTCGAGGCCCGCGAGCAGCCCGGCCTGGACGATCCAGAACCCGGCGAGGAGGAGGAGCATGAGGACCATCGTCGCGGTCGCGGCGATGCTCATCACGGCGTTGCGCCAGAACCCGAGCCAGGCCCGGCGGAGGCTGAAGGCGACGAAGGCGATCATCGAACGGCCATCGCTCGTCAGTCCTCGCGATGGTAGGTGCCGCCCGCCTCGTCGCGGATGATCCGGCCTTCCTCGAGCGCGACGACGCGCCGCCGGAGCGACGTGACGACGTCCGCGTCGTGGGTGGCCATGAGGACGGTGACCCCGAGCTCGTTGATGCGGAGCAGCAGCTGGATGATCTCCCAGCTGATGAGCGGGTCGAGGTTGCCGGTCGGTTCGTCGGCGATGATGAGCTTCGGCTCGTGGACGAGGGCGCGGGCGATCGCGGTCCGCTGCTGCTCGCCGCCCGACAGCTGGCGGGGGTACTGGTCGACGACCCCGGTCAGCCCGACGAGGGCCAGGACGCGATCGACCGTCGGCCGGATCCGCTTGCGCGGCGTGCCCGTGACCTCGAGCGCGAACGCGACGTTCTCGTACACGGTCTTCGACGGGAGCAGCTTGAAGTCCTGGAAGACGATCCCGATCGTGCGCCGAACCTTCGGGATCTGGCGGCGCGACAGGCGGGCGACGTCGCGCCCGTCCACGATGACCTGTCCGCGCGTGGCGAGCTCGTCGCGGATGAGGAGCCGCATGATCGTCGACTTTCCGGCACCCGACGGCCCGACGAGGAACACGAAGTCGCCTTCGGGGACGACGAGATCGACGTCGACGAGGGCGAGCTTGCCGTTCGGATAGCGCTTCGTGACGTCGCGCAGGACGACGAGCGCGTCGTCGGGGACCTGGATCGTGCGACGGCGCCCGAACCAGCGGCGCGGCGACGGCCGTGACGGGCGCGGCGGGCTCTCCGGTGCGACGAGGGTCATGCTCGGCTCCGCGGGCGTTCCGATTCGACTCTCGCGGCGGGCACTGCGTTGGGAGCCACGTCGCCGGTGAGGCTACCACCCGGTCGCGCGGGTCGGCAAACGCGCGGGTGGTGCGGCCGCCGGGTGGACCGCCGGCTCAGAGGAGCCCCGGAGAATGCGGCACGTAGCGGGCGAGATCGGCGAACGGCCGCGTCCAGCACAGGAGCACCGGGAAGCCCTCGATGCGGAAGCCCGCCCGGAGCAGCCCGACCATCGTCTCGTCGGCGTCGCCCGGGATCCAGCATCCCTGGCCGCCGCGCGCCGCGACGGCCCCGAGGAGGTGCCCCACGACCGGGGCGAGGAGCGCCCGGTCGCGGGTCGCGATGGGTCCGATGCGCCCGACCGGCGAGGTGTACCCGTAGCCGAGCGCGCCGCCATCCGGCCCGAGATACAGGTAGCCGCGCGACTCGGTCGTGCGCAGGTAGCGGTGGTCCTGCGGATGGGCATAGCCGAGGGCGTCGCGGTCGAGGCCGTCCACGGCGGCGACGAGCCGGCGGTGTCCCTCGCCGGCGCCGCCGCCGTCGGCGACCTCGGCGAACTGGACGGCGGCGATCCCGCTCGGCAGGGGCGGCAGGCCGGTCGCGCCGGCCTCGCCGACGAGGTTCCAGAGGGGCTGGCGGGGAGCGATCCCGTACGAGGCATAGAGAGCGTTCGACACCGGCTGGGCGCTGTCGGTCGCCGTCGCGAGCGTCATCCCGTCGTCCGCCGCGGGCAGGATCCGCTCGAGGACGGCGCGTCCGAGCCCGCGGGACTGCGCGGCGGGATCGACGAACAGCATCGAGAGGAACCAGACGCGCTCGCGGACGACCGCGGAGCCGAACGCGACGATGCGGTCCGGTGAGGCAGGGCCGGGCGCGAGGTCGTCGCTCGCGTCGCGCGTCGCGACGACGAATCCGTCCGGATCGGTGGCGAGGGCGTGCGCGTGCAGGCGGCCGAGGCGCTCGGCCGATCCGGGCTCGTCCGGGATGAGCGGCAGGTTGAGGCGCGCCTGGTAGTCGTTGATGCCCTCGCGCCAGAGCACCGCACAGGCCGGCAGGTCGGCCTCGGTCGCACGACGGAAGCGCACCTCCGGCGCGACGGTGGTCATCGAGCGGGAGCGCCCGACGCGGCCCCGTCCTCGTCGGGCGGGCGGTCGGTGGCGACGCGTTCGAGCTCGGCCTGCATGAACGCGTCGAGGTCGCCGTCGAGGACGGCCCCGGTGTTCGACGTCTCGTACCCGCTGCGCAGGTCCTTCACCATCTGGTAGGGGTGGAGGACGTAGCTCCGGATCTGGTTGCCCCAGCCGGCCTCGACGTGCTCGCCGCGCAGCTTGCGCAGCTCCGCCTCCTTCTCCTCCAGCGCGCGCTCGAGCAGCCGCGCCTTGAGGACGCGCGTCGCCAGCTCCTTGTTCTGGGTCTGGCTGCGCTCGTTCTGGCTCTGGACGACGATCCCGGTGGGGGCATGCGTGAGGCGGACGGCGGAGTCCGTCTTGTTCACGTGCTGGCCGCCGGCCCCCTGCGAGCGGTAGGTGTCGACGCGGATCTCGTCCCAGTCGAGCTCGATCTCGACGTCGTCGTCGACCTCGGGCAGGACCTCGACGAGCGCGAACGTCGTCTGGCGCCGGTTCTGGGCGTCGTACGGGCTGATCCGGACGAGGCGGTGGACGCCACGCTCCGCGCGGAGCCAGCCGTACGCGGCGCGTCCGTCGACCGTCACCGTGACGCTCTTGAGACCCGCCTGCTCGCCCTCGGTCTGGTCGATGATCGCGGTCCGGAAGCGGTGCCGCTCAGCCCAGCGGAGGTACATCCGCAGGAGCATCTCGGCCCAGTCGGTCGCCTCGGTCCCGCCGGCTCCGGCGCTGATCGTCAGGACCGCCGGATGGTCGTCGTATTCGCCCGAGAAGAGGAGCTGCGTCCGCTCCCGCTCGAAGTCCGCGACGAGGGCTGCCCCCTCGCGCTCGAGCTCGGCCGCCAGTTCGCGGTCGCCGGACTCGTCCACGAGCTCGCGCAGGGTTCGGAGCTCGTCGGCGCGGGAGGCGAGGCCCTGCCAGGTCTCGATCACCGTCCGGTGGTCCCCGGCCTCGCGGAGGACCTTCTGGGCGGCCTGCTGGTCGTCCCAGAACGTGGGCTCGAGGGTCAGCGTCTCGAGGTCGGCGACGCGGCGCTGCCGGGCCTCGAGGTCAAAGACGCCCCGACGTCGACCGGATCCGCTCGGCCAGGTCGCGGATGGCGGACTCGTCCACCTAGTTGCGAGCCTGGAGGTCCTGGAGCAGGAGCGGGCGGAGCTCGATGAGGCGCAGGGCCGTCTTGCTCCGGGCGACGACGGGGTTCACGCAGGGACAGTAGCTGTTGTGGGGGCAGACCCCGCAGTTGCCGTCACAGTCCAGGGCGGCGGCGTAACTGCAGTCCCGACAGTCTCGTTCACAGGCGATGAGATCGACGAACGATGCTTCCTCGGCCTGCTTCACAAATCCCTCGCTGTGTCTGGGGCCAGTGGACGATGGGCGTGGGGCGGCGGCGCGGGGTCGGGGCGGGACCCCCGTGGGGCGGGAAGTTTTGGGAAGTATAGGGGACCGATTCGGTCGCGCCAAGGGGTCAGTCGCCGACCGGCCGAACCGATTCGCGTGATGGAACGACGGGCAGCCTAGGGAGTCTCGACGCTCGGGTCGAGGAAGTACACCGCAAGCGCGCCCAGCTCGCGGATCGTCGCGTCGAGGCGTCGCGAAGAGTCCTGGTCGATCGGGCTCGTGGTCGTCGGCGAGCCCCACGCCTGGATGCCCTCGTCCGTCGCGATCCGGAGCGAGCGAAGCATGTGCGTCCGGTCCGACACGATGACGGCGCTCTCGATGCCTTCCTCGCGCAGCAGTTCGCCCACGGCGCCGAGCGACTCGCGCGTCGTCCGGCCGCGGTCCTCGGCGAGGATCGCGGCGTCCGGCACCCCGTGCTCGATGGCATAGCGGCGGCCCGCCGCCGCCTCGGTCGTCCGATCGCCCTGGGCCTTGCCACCGGTCACCACGAGGACCGGGGCGATGCCGTCGTGGTAGAGCTCGATCGCATGGTCGAGGCGGGCGCGGTAGACGGGGGACGGGACGCCGTTGTACTGGGCCGCCCCCATGACGACGATCGCCTCGGCCGGGCGTCGCTCGTCGGCTTCGCCCTGCTGCCAGATCCGGAACGTCGCGTAGCCGGCCGCGAACACGGCCGCGAGGAGTGCCGCTCCCGCGAGGCGCGCCAGGTCCCGTGCCATCATCCGTGGGTCCCCGTCGCGATCGGCGACCCGCCGCGCCGCCGCCCGGCCGCGGTCAGCGCCCGTGGCACTTCTTGTACTTGAGGCCCGAGCCGCACCAGCACTGGTCGTTGCGACCGATCTTCTCGCCGCTCGGCGTGTAGCCGAGGCGTACTCCCGCGCCGTTCCCGCCGGTGGCCGCGGCGCCAGCGGCGCCGCCGGCGCCCGCGCCGGCCCCGACCGGCGCCCCGCCGAGCGACTCCTGCACCCGGCCGCCGCCCGGGAAGCCGCGGGCGATCCCGCTCACCTGGGCACCAGCCGCGGCACCGGCTCCGGCGGCCGCCGCCACACCCGCCCCGACCGCGGCCGCCGCCGGGCTCGCCGCCGGCCGGACCGGCTGGCCCGGTCCCGGAAGCGGCACCGGCCCGGCCGGCGCCTGGCGGGTGACCGACACCCGGAAGATCGACGTCGCCACCTGGTGGCGGATGAACCCGGTCAGCTCCTCGTAGAGCCGGAACGCTTCCTTGCGGAACTCGTTCAGCGGGTCCTGCTGCGCGTAGCCGCGCAGGCCGATGCCGCGCCGCATGTCGTCGATCTCGGTCAGGTGCTCGACCCACAGCGAGTCGATCGTGCGCAGGAGCACGAGCCGCTCGACGAGCTTCCAGTCCTCCTCGCCGACTTCGGCCTCGCGGCGCTCGAGACGCTCGTCCATGAGCTCGTGGAGGTGCTCGACGATCGCCTCGCGCGAGCCGAGGTCCCAGAGGCCGTCCTCGTCGAGGTCGGATGCCTCGAAGCCCATGCGGCGGACGTCGGCGACGAGGCCCTCGATCCCCCAGTCGGCCGGGGTCGGGGCCGACAGGTACTGCGCCGCGAGCGCCTCGACCTCCTCGTCGAGGAACGCGCGGATCGTCTCGGTCAGGTCCTCGTTGCGCAGGACCTTGTCGCGCTCGGCGTAGATCGTCTCGCGCTGGCGGTTGATGACGTCGTCGAACTCGACGACGCGCTTGCGGATGTCGAAGTTGTAGCCCTCGACGCGGGTCTGGGCGCTCTCGATCGTGCGACTCACGAGCTTCGACTCGATCGCGACGTCGTCCTCGAGGCCCATCCGCTCCATGAGCCCGGCCACGCGCTCCGAGGCGAAGCGCTTCATCAGATCGTCCTCGAGGGACAGGTAGAAGCGCGAGGACCCCGGGTCGCCCTGGCGCCCGGCACGGCCGCGCAGCTGGTTGTCGATCCGGCGCGAGTCGTGCCGTTCCGTGCCGATGATGTGGAGCCCGCCGGCCTCGACGACCCGCTCGTGGTCCTCGTCGCAGATCGCCTTCGCCTCGGCGAACGCCGCGTCGTACGTCGCCTTGTCGACCTCGGCGGGGTTCAGGCCCTGCTTGTGGAGGATCTCCGAGGCGAGTCCGGCCGGGTTGCCGCCGAGGAGGATGTCCGTGCCGCGGCCGGCCATGTTCGTCGCGATCGTGACCGCGCCGGTCCGCCCGGCCTGGGCGACGATGCCCGACTCCCGCTCGTGGAACTTCGCGTTCAGGACCTCGTGCGTGATGCCGCGCCGCTTGAGCATCCCCGACAGGCGCTCGGACTTCTCGACCGACACGGTGCCCACGAGGACGGGCCGCCCGTCCTCCTGCATCTCGACGATCTCGTCGATGAGCGCGTTGAACTTCGACTGCTCGTTGCGGAACACGAGGTCGGGATCATCGTCGCGGACCATCGGCCGGTGGGTCGGGATCGCCACGACCTCGAGCTTGTAGATCTTGTGGAACTCCTCGGCTTCCGTCATCGCCGTGCCCGTCATGCCGGCGAGCTTGTCGTAGAGGCGGAAGTAGTTCTGGAACGTGATCGTGGCCATCGTCACGCTCTCGCGCTGGACGCGCAGGCCCTCCTTCGCCTCGATCGCCTGGTGGAGGCCCTCGGACCAGCGCCGGCCGGGCATCTGGCGCCCGGTGAACTCGTCGACGATGACGATCTCGCCGTCCTTGACGATGTAGTCGCGGTCGCGCTTGTAGAGCGCGTGCGCCCGGAGCGCCTGCTCGAAGTGGCGGGCCAGCCGCGGGTCGGCGTCGTACAGGTTGTCGATCCCGAGCAGCCGCTCGATCTTCGAGATCCCCTCCTCGGTCGGGCTGACGGCACGGTCCTTGAGGTCGACGAAGAAGTCACCGCCCTCCTCGGCGCCCTCGGGGCGGGGCTCGAAGCGGGGCAGCAGGCGTGCGAACGTCTGGTACAGGTCGGCCGACTCCTCGGCCTGGCCGCTGATGATCAGCGGCGTGCGCGCCTCGTCGATGAGGATGTTGTCGACCTCGTCGACGATCGCGAAGAAGCGCTCGCGCTGCACACGCTGATCGAGCTCGACGACCATGTTGTCGCGCAGGTAGTCGAAGCCGAACTCGTTGTTCGTGCCGTAGGTGATGTCGGCGGCGTACGCCTCGCGGCGGGTGACCGGCCGCAGGTTGATGAGGCGCTCATCGGTCGTCGGATAGCCGGGCTCGAACAGGTACGACGCGTCGTGGGTGATCATCCCCACGCTCAGGCCGAGGAAGTGGAACACGGGACCCATCCACTGCGGGTCGCGCCGGGCGAGATAGTCGTTGACCGTGACGATGTGGACGCCGCGCCCGGTGAGCGCGTTCAGCGCCGCCGCGAGCGTCGGGACGAGGGTCTTGCCCTCGCCCGTCTTCATCTCGGCGATCCTGCCCTGGTGGAGGACGGCGCCGCCGATGAGCTGCACGTCGAAGTGGCGCATCCCGAGCGTCCGTTTCATCGCCTCGCGGGCCATCGCGAACACGTCGGCAGCGACCTCGTCGAGCGCCCGCTGGATGTCGGCCAGCTCACGCGCCTTGCGCGCCTTCGCGAGCTCGCGGCGTCGCTCCCGCTCCGGGTGATGGAGCTCGTCGTCGCTCGGCTCGCCGGGCACGGCGATCTCGCGGATCTCCTCGCGCAGCTCGGCGTAGCGCGCGCGGATCTCGTCGTCCGAGAGAGCCTCGATCTCGGCCTCGAGGTCGTTCGCGGTATCGACGATCGGCTGGATCCGGTGGATCTCGCGTTCGTTCGAGTCGACGAAGCGGGAGAGCA
>JBFKVO010000005.1:0-10796 GCA_041639095.1 Candidatus Limnocylindrales bacterium
GAGCGCTCCGGACACGTCGCCCGCCCCGAGAAGCGTCTCCGCGGCGCGCTCGAGGGCGTGGAGGCGGAGCGCCCGGTAGCGCTCGCGCTCGACGATCAGCCACTCCTCGTCCCAGCTCGGCAGGATCTCCGCGCCGGCGATCAGCTCGGGCAGGCGGGCGAGCGCGCTGCGCGATGGACCGTCGAGGATCTGCCGGGTGATGTCGCTGAGTTCGGCGACGTCGACCGCGACGTCGGGCCGCAGAGCGATCTGCTCGTCAGACGGCGGCACGATCGGTGCCACCCGCCGGAGTCGCCACAACGTCGAGCGGAGGTCGCCGTTCGCGCGGCTCTCGGGAACGTCCGGCCAGAGGGTCCCGGCGAGCGTCGAGCGCGACACCGGGCCATGCGATAGGGCGAGGTACGAGACGATGCGCTTCGCGCTGCGGGGCAGTGGGATCGGCGACCGTCCGCCGAGGAGCTGGAACTCTGTCGTCAGGCACACGCGGTATGACGCCACGTCGAACCCGACCCTCGGTGATGCCGGCGCGGGCCCGCCCAGGAGCGCCATGGCTCGATCCCTCCACCGCGCCGGGGCGGAACGGGTCAGCGCGTCCCGCCGCCACCGCCGCGGCTCGCGGCAGGCGATCGTCGGTCCTTGGGACGCTCCCGTGCGACCCCCGGCTCCCTCCAGAGGAGCGACGCTAGTCGCGCGGGAGGTCCGGTGTCAAGGGGTGTGCACCGGGTGGGAGCGGTGCCGTTACGCACGGTCCGGTGCACGGGCGCAACGCCCGTGCTGCCGGCCGCCTACGACGTCTGACGGAGGGCGCCATCGGCGTATCTGGTGATTCCCGGCGCGCGAGCGGGGGACGTACGGTGATGAGCGTGGACCACTCTGTCATGACGGCGACCTCGCCAGCGGACCGATCCGCAGTGATCGGCGCCGTGACGCGCCCTGTGCTCGATCCCGCGTCCGCCCCGGGGGACGTTCGGGTCGCATCGACGATCCTCGTCGTCGGTGGGGTCGTCGCCCTCGTGCTGTTCGCGCTCGGCCTCGCTGACGCGCTCGGCCTGCGGGCGACATGGGACTTCCTCCACCAGGCAGCCGCGACGATCGGGGCGGCGGTCGCGGCGACCCTTGCCGCGCGGGCGGGGGCCGGCAGCGACCGGAGCGTCCGTCGCTGGGCCGCCTTCGCGATCTGGCTCTGGGTCGCGGGACTCCTCCTGCGCGGCGTCGGCCTCGCCGCCGGTGCGACGGGTCTCGTCGCCGCGGGCGGGATCCTGTGGCTGACCCCTGTCCTCGCCACGATCGGCTTCACGCTCGGCGTCTCACGCTGGCTGTACCGCGCGGTCGGCGTCGGCCTCCTGCTCGACGCCGTGGCGGTGTTCGGCGCCCTGTTCGTGGCGATCGTCGTCGCGACCGGCCAGGATGCACTGCGCGGCTCGATGTCCGACACGCTCGTCGCGCTCGCGTACCCGACGATCTATCTCGCGTCACCGGGTGCCGTCCTCATGGCGGCCCTCGCGATGCGATGGACGCCGAAGCTCGACGGTGCATACGTCGCGATCGCCGGCCTCGTCGCGGTCGGTCTCGGCTGGATCGGGCCACTCGCGCAGGTCGAGGCGGGCCAGCCGGTCGTCGCCGGGACGTCGGGCCTGCTGTTCTCGGTCGGCTGGCTGCTGTTCGCGTCCGGCGTCGTCTCCTCGAACACGTCCGACGTCGCCGGGCCGCGCTGGCGCGCCGCGGCCGACGCGCTGATCACGGCCCTCCCGATCCTCGCCCTCGGCTTCGTCGTCATCGTCATCGCGCTCGACCACGCGCTCATCGTCGATCCCCTCCACGTCCCGGCCGCGATCGGCGTCGCCACCGTCGTGGTCGCCGTGACCGCACGGCAGTGGATCGCGCTGCGCGATCGCGCGGACGCGGTCTCTCGGCTCGCCCGCGCCCACGCCCAGGCCGCGGAGGAGGCACGCCGCGCCGAGGCGGCCGAGCGGGACCAGCGCGTCAGGGCCGAGATCGGCGCGATGGCCCTCGCGGCGAGCGAGGAGCTCCGGCTCGCGGACGTCGAGGCGTCATTCGGGTCGGCGCTCGGAAAGCTCGTCCCCGACGGCGTCGCGGTCGGGATCTATCGCTACGACCCGGCGATCCCCGCGTTCGTCCGCCTCGCGATCGGCGGGCCCTGGGCGGTCCCGCCACCCGAGGCGATGGCGGTGTCGGAGATCCCGTCCGGCGTCGACGACATCCTGGCCGATCGGATCGTCGTGCATCGTCGCGACGGCGATCCGGACCTCGCCCTCTATCGGCCGGGGTCGGGATCGGTCAGCGCGGCAGCCGACGTCGTCGGCGGGCACGTCGGGGAGCTCGCCCTCGGCGAGACCGGGAAGGCGAGCGTCACGATCCCGATCACGAGCCACCAGGGCGAGCTCCTCGGGGTCCTTCACATCGTGGATACCCAGGACGAGCGGGTCCTCGACCCCGCCTTCGTCGAGATGGCGCGCCTCGCCGCGAACCAGTTCGCGACCTCGATGCAGAACCTGGAGCTCGTCCGCCGGCTCGACGCGGAGATCATCGAGCGCGACCGCGTCCGCGAGCAGCTCGTCCAGGCGTCCCGCTCGCTCGCGGTCGGCGAGCTCGCGAGCGCCGTCGCCCACGAAGTGAACAACCCGCTGACGGGCGTCCTCGGCTACGCGGAGCTCCTCCTCGCGGACCTTCCCGCGAACGACCCGCACCGCGAGGACCTCGAGACGATCCGGGCCGAGGCGGTCCGCGCCCGCGCGATCGTGCGAGCACTCGTCGACCTCGGCACGAGCCGCTCCACCGACCGCGCACCGGCGGCGCTCGACCGCGTCGCGCGTGCCGCGATGGCGGTCGCACGTCCGGGCTACGTCGAGCGCGGCGTCGCCCTCGTCGACGAGCTGACACCGATGCCCGCGATCGCGATGGACGAGCGAGCGATCGAACGGGCGGTCGGGCACCTCCTCGACAACGCGCTCGCCGCGTGCCGGCCCGGCGGCACCGTCCGCGTCTCCAGCCGTCTCGAGAGTGACGATCGCGCGCTCCTGCTCATCGCCGACGACGGAACCGGGATGGACCCGGTCGTCATCCGACGCGCGTTCGAGCCGTTCTTCACGACCCGCGGCGAGCGCTCCGGGCGCGGGATGGGGCTGCCGACGAGCCTCGGGATCGTTCGCGACCACGGCGGGACGATCTGGATCGAGAGCGTGCCGGGCGAGGGCACGACCGTCGAGATGCGCCTGCCGATCGCCACCGGCGACGCGATCGGCGGACCCGAGGCCGCATCGTCGTCGATGCTCGAGGCCCTCCGATGACCGATCACGCGCGCCGCACCCGGATCATGTGCGTGGACGACGAGCCCGTCACGCTCCGGCTCTTCGAGCGGATCCTGTCCGGCCAGGGGTACGAGGCGATCCCTGTGTCCTCGCCGCTGGGCGCCCTCGAGGTCTTCGACCGGGAGCGGATCGACCTCGTCATCACGGACGTCCGGATGCCCGAGCTGAGCGGGCTCGACTTCCTGCGTGAGGTGCGCCTCCGCGACCCCGAGGTGCCCGTCATCGTCGCGACGGGCCAGGCATCGCTCGACGGCGCGATGGAGGCGCTCCGCGAGGGTGCCACGGGGATGCTCCTGAAGCCGTTCACCGGGGCCGAGTTCCTCGCCGAGGTCGCTGCCGGGCTTGGGCGGGCGCGTCTCCGCCGCGATGCGATGCAGTACCGCTACGTGAGCCCGATCCTCGACGGGCTCGCCCTCACGCTGACCGCCGCGATCGAGGCGCGCCACCTCGAGACCGGCGACCACTGCCGGATGATCGGGCAGATGAGCGAGCGGATCGGACGGCACCTGGGGATGGCGGAGGAGGAGCTGACGGCGCTGCGGATCGGCGGGTATCTCCACGACGTCGGGAAGATCGCGATCGCCGACCGGATCCTCCTCAAGCCCGGCGGCCTGACGGACGAGGAGTACGAGGAGATCAAGCGCCACTCCGACCTCGGCGCCGCGATCGTGGGCGCGTACGAGGGGATGAGCGGGATCGCCACGGTCATCCGTCATCACCACGAGCGCTGGGACGGGGGTGGGTACCCGGACGGACTCGTCGGCGCCACGACACCGCTCGGGGCCCGGATCGTCGCGGTCGCCGACGCGTTCGACGCGATGACCGTCGACCGCGTCTACCGACCGGCGATGCCCGTCCAGGCCGCATGGGAGGAGCTGCGCCGCCACGCCGGGACGCAGTTCGACCCGGAGATCGTCGAGGCCTTCTCGATCGTGACCGCGGACAGCCCGGCCGCCGAGCGCCGGATCGCCTGACCCCGGGCTACCCCGCGGGGCTGGCGGCCGTGCCCGTCCGCGTCGAGCCCGGCTCGACGGGCTCGTCCTCGACATGGCTGAACCCGAGCCGGTCGGCCAGCCGCCCGAGCGGCCCGGGTGCCCACCAGTTCCACTCGCCGAGGAGGCGCATGGTCGCCGGCACGAGGAGGACCCGGATGATCGTCGCGTCGACGGCGACGGCGATCGCCATCCCGACGCCGATGGACTTGATCGTGATGATCTCGGCGAGCGCGAACGCCGAGAAGACCGCGACCATGATCAGGGCCGCTCCGGTGATGACGCTCGCCGTGCGTGACAGTCCCTCGGCCACCGACGCGCGGTTGTCCCCGGTCCGCCGGTACGCCTCCTGGATCCGGGAGAGCAGCAGGACCTCGTAGTCCATCGACAGCCCGAAGATCACCGCGAACATGATCACCGGGTTGCCGGCGATCGTGTAGCCGACCGGCTCGAAGGCGAGAAGGTCGGACAGGTTGCCCTCCTGGAAGATCCAGACGAGAGCGCCGAAGCTCGCGCTGATGGACAGCAGGGTCATGATCACGGCCTTGACCGGGATCGCCAGCGACCCGAACAGCAGGAACAGGATCACGGCGCTCGCGAGAAGCGTCACCCCGATCGCCCACGGCATGCTCCGGTCCTGGCTGACGAGGAAGTCGTGTGCCTGGGCCGCCACGCCGCCGACCTGCACGCGTTCGACCCCGCCCGGCGGCGCCAGCGCCCGGATCGTGTCGACGAGGGCCGTGCCCTCCGGCTGGGCCGGCTCGATCGGGCTGACCGCGTCGAGGCGGACGGTGCTGTCGCGGACGTACGTGTCGAGGAGCGTGTCGAGGCCGGGCGGGCGCTGGCCGTCCGGGAGTGCGAAGAGGGTCGCGAGCTGCTCGGGGGTGAGCAGTGCGCCGCTCCGTGGGTCGCGGATCGCGAACGGCCCCTCGACACGGTCGATCCCCTCGACGGACTCGATGTCCGCCGCGTAGGCGGTCACCGTGCGGATCGTCTCGACGTCCGTCGGCTCGCCCGCCACGTCGACGAGGAGGATGATCGGGGTCGTCTCACCGCGCACGAACTCGGTCTGGAGCGTGACGTACGCGTCGCGGCTCTCGAGCCCGGGCGGGAAGACGCTCGCGTCGGGCACGCCCTGCTCGAGACGGAAGAACGGCGAGCCGGCGAGGAAGAGGACGGCGAGGACCGGGACGAGGACCGCGATCGGGCGGGCCATCACGGCATGGGCGACACGCTCCCAGCGGGAGTGGCGCAGGCCGTCCGGGTCGCGCGGCCGGCCGAGCTTCGCGAGGAGACCTGCGACGCTGAGGGCGTTCACGCGGGGCCCGAGCATTCCCAGGACCGCCGGCAGGAACGTCAGTGCGTAGAACACGGAGCAGAGCACGGTCAGGGAGCCGGCGATGCCGATCGAGCTCAGCGCGGGCGCGGTGAAGAACAGCAGGCCCGACAGGCCGATCGCGACGGCGATGCCGGAGAACGCGACGGCCTTGCCCGCGGTCCCGATCGCGCGCTCGACCGCGAGCTCCACGGTGCGGCCGTTGCGGAGCTCCTCGCGGAACCGGCTGACGATGAACAGCGAGTAGTCGATGGCGAGCGCGAGCCCGAGCATCGTGGCGATGTTCAGGACGTAGATGCTCATCTCGACGCTCTGGGCGACGAGCCACACGAGCGCCAGGGTCGACGGGATCGACAGGCCCGCGACGAGAAGCGGCATCCCGGCGGCGATGAGGGACGCGAAGACGGCGACGAGGATGATCGCGGCGATCGGCAGCGACACGATCTCGGCGCGCTGGAGATCCTCCTCGGACTGCTTCGCCGAGTCGAGGGTGAGCGGCCCGAAGCCGGTGACCTGGACGTCGATCCCCGCCGCCGGCTCGATCTTCGCGAGGAGCTCCTCGGAGGCGTCGACCGACTCGTCGTCGGTCAGGTCGAGCTCCACGAGGACGAACGCCTTCGATCCGTCCTTGCTGATGAAGCGCCGGTCGCCGGTCTCCGCGTACCCGAGCGTGCCGGTCACGCGCGGATCGCGGACGACCCCCTCGAGTGTCTCGGCGACGGCCGCCTGGAAGGCGGCGGACGTCGCGTCGTCATCGGTCTCGGAGCTGAACAGGGCGATGAGGTTGCTCTTGCCGCCGCCGAACTCGTCGGCGATCCGGCGCGACACCTCCGACGACTCGGACGCGTCGTCGAGCCAGCCACCCGACGAGAGGACGCCCGCGGTCTGCGACGAGACGGCCGCGCCTGAGACGGCGAGCAGGATGGTCCCGATGGCGATGACCCGGCGGAACCGGTAGACGATCGCCCCCCAGCGCGTGAACATCGAAGGTCCTTTCCGGTGCCGCAGCAGCCAGCGTGGTGTCGTGTCGACGTGTCCGGGGGGAGTCTACCGGCCGGACCCGGATCGCACCCCCGGGGGCGCCGCGCCCGCCCCATGAAGCGGGCCCTTGCCGGCAGCCCGCCAGCGCGTACCATCGCCGGCCATGGCCCACGTCCAGACCGTCCTCGGACCGATCGTCCCCGACGAGCTCGGGGTCACGCTGCCGCATGAGCACACCCAGATCGCGCTGTGGCACATCCCCGGTCGCTGGGACTACTGGCAGCTGACCCGCGACCGCGCGCTGGTCCTCGAGGAGCTGGGCCGGTTCAGGGACGCGGGTGGCTCGTCCCTCGTCGATCTGACCCTGCCCGGCGTCGGGCGCGACCCGGCGTGGCTCGTCGACGTCGCCCGGGCGTCCGGCCTCCACGTCGTCATGGGCTGCGGCTGGTACCGCGGCGCGTACTACCCGGCCGAGGCGCTCATCGACCGGCGCTCCGTGGACGACCTGGCCGACGAGCTCGTCCGCGAGGCCACCGAGGGCATCATCCCGTCCGCCGGCGCGGAGCCCGTCCGGCCCGGGATCATCGGCGAGATCGGGACCGACAAGCCGTGGCTGTCGGCGCAGGAGGAGCGTGTCCACCGGGCGGCGGCGCGCGCGTCCCGGCGGACCGGGCTCGCGATCTCGACCCACGGCGTGATGTCGGACGTGGCGCTCGCCCAGCTCGCGGTCTTCGAGGAGGAGAGGGCCGACCTCTCGGGGGTCGTCGTCGGGCACGCCGATTCCTATCCGTCGCTCGATCACTACCTCGAGATCGTCCGTCGCGGCGCGAACGTCGAGTTCGACTTCCTCGGGATGTCGTTCACACCACAGGAGCGCCACGGCGAAGGGCGGATCGTCGACCTCGTCCGCGAGCTGCTGTCGCGCGGCCACGCGGACCGGATCCTGCTCAGCCAGGACGTCTGCCACGACAGCCAGCTCGTCCACTACGGCGGCAACGGCTACGCGTACCTCGCGACCTCGTTCCTGCCGCGCCTCCGGGCGGCGGGCGTATCGGACGCCGAGATCGAGACGATGACCGTCGCCAACCCGCGCCGGATCCTGACGATCGACTAGCTGTCCGGGCGCGCCGGTCAGGTCACCGCGGACTCGAACGACAACGAGGCGTCGGACGGGTCCAGCCGCGCCCGGACCCCGACCGGGAGCACGGTCATCGGGCGTCCGTGGCCGAAGTCGTCGCAGCGCACGATCGGGAAGTCGTACGCCGCGGTGACGTCGGCGAGCAGTTCCTCCATCGGGACCTTCGGGGGCCCGCCCGCGAACGCCGCGCCGTCGTGGCCGACGAGGAGCCCGCGCGTGCGCGCGAGCACGCCGAGCTCGTCCAGATGGTGGTAGATCGTCTCGTGGATCCCCGGCGCGTCCATCATCCCCTCCTCGAAGAGGATGACGTCCTCGTCGAACGCCGGGAACGATCGTGTTCCCGCGAGCCGGCTCAGCCCCGATCCCTCGCCGATGAGCCGCCCGACGCCGACCGGCCCGTCGCGGACCGTCCGCCAGTCCGAGTTCCGCGGTACCGCGCCGGACCCGCCGTCGAACAGCACCCGGCGCAGCTCCGCCAGCTCGTACTCCGCCGGGCCGAGGCCGAGGTTCCAGATGACGGTCTGCCCGTGGAACGTGACGAGCCCCGTCCGGGCGTGGATCCCGAGGTTGAGCCCGACGATGTTGCTGAACCCCATGAACACCTTCGGGTTCGCGGCGATCAGCGCGTCATCGAGGAACGGCAGGACGGCCGACGCCACGTGACCGCCGTGGCTCGCGACGATCGCCCGGATCCCGGGGTCGGCGAACGCGCGGTTGATATCCGCGGCGCGCTCCTCGGCCGTGCCGGCGCGCCAGTCGCGCCCGCGATCGGACTCGGCGAGCGCGTGTTCCGACAGCTCCGGCTCCAGCCCGAGCGAGCGCAGGACGTCGAGCCCGCGCTCGAGCTCCGCGCGCGGATCCGGCGACGGCGAGAACGCGAGCGGCGCCGACGGGGTGACGACGGCGACGCGGTCGCCGGGGCGGAGTCGGGGCGGTCGGATGGCCGGCCTCACCCCTCGAGCAGCTCGGCCTCGACGCTCAGCTCGACGTTGCCGGCGATCGCCCGCGAGATCGGACAACCGTCCTTGGCCTTCTCGGCCATCGCCTGGAAGCCGGCGGCGTCGATCCCCGGCACCACGCCCTTCACCGAGATCGCGCTCGAGAGGACCGTCCAGCCCTTCTCGCGCTTGTCGGCGGTGATCTTCACCACGACGTCGACCCGGGTCGGGACCGTGCCGCCCTTCGAGAGCTCGTTGGAGATCGCCATCGAGAAGCAGCTCGCATGGGCGGCGGCGAGGAGTTCCTCGGGGCTCGTGCGTCCTTCGTGGGCGGCGGTCCGCGAGCTCCACGTGATCGGCATCCGCGAGAACGCGCCGCTCGAGATGTAGGACAGCATCCCGCCGCCCTCGGTCAGGTTGCCGCTCCAGGTGGCGCTGGCATGTCGGGTCTCGGCCATCGATCTCCTCCTCGTCCACGGTTGGCGACGTCCAGCGGTGGCGTCGGTCCGGGTCGTGCTCCCGGGTCGCGTCGTCAGGTCCTGATGGTACCGCCGCCGCGCGCGGCATCCGCGAACGGACGGGGTCAGCGCGCGAGGTTCCCTCTGACGGCCGCGACGAACGATCGGTGCGCCCGCGTCCGCGGCAGGCCGATGCGGCCGACACCTCCGAAGTCGCGGTGCGCGACGATCGCCTCGGCGAACGCCGCGGCGAATGCGGGCTCGGCCTGGGGGTCGAAGCCGGCCTCCCACCAGAGGCCCACCACGTCGAGCGTCTTCGCCTTCCGGTCGATCCGCGGCTCGATGCGGCCGACGAGGCGGTCGCCGTACAGGACCGGCAGGACGTAGTAGCCCCAGCGGCGCTTCGCGGCCGGGACGTAGACCTCCCAGACGTAGTCGAAGTCGAACAGCCGCCGGAGGAGGTCGCGGTCCCAGCAGAACGAGTCGAGCGGCGCCAGGAACGCCACACCAGGATCGACGCCGGCGGGCGGTGCCCCCGTCGCGACCTCCCGTTCGGCCTGCGCGAGGATCGGAAGCTCGTCGGCGACGACGAACCGGTCGCCCTTCATGCCCTCGACGGTGACCCGGACGAGGCGCCCGGCGTCCAGGAGCTCCGCGCGCAGGTCCGCGCGCTCACGGACGTCGCGACCCGTCCCGTACCAGAGTTCGCTCTGCCCGCCGGAGCCCAGCAGGCCGTTCGCGCGGTAGCGCGAGAGGAGCCGGTGGAGCCGTTGCTCGCGCTCCTCCACACGTCGCTCGAGGAGTTCCGCGGGAAAGAGCCGCTCGACGAGGTCGTAGACGCGCAGGTTGCCCTCGCGCCGGGCGATCCCGAGGATGCCGGCCTCCGACAGCGCCTCGAGGATCGCGCGGACCTGGTTCGTCGGGCGCCAGTACCAGTCGATCGCGGCACGGGGCCCGACGTCGCGCGGTGCCAGCGGTCCCCCGTCACGGATCCGCCCGATGAGCTCCTCGACGAGCGGTGCATGCTCGTCGAAGGTGCCGCCCTCGTGGTCCTCGCGGTTCCTGTCCCAGGTGAGGCGGTACCAGGGGAGCTCCGCGGTGGGCACGAGCGAGAACATCTTGTTGTACGTCTCGTACAGCGCCCGGTCCTCGTACAGCCAGCGGTCCGTCCATGCCCGGCGGTAGCCGGCGATCCGCGCGAGGAGGACTAGGTCGTGGTTGCGGCCGGCGACCTCGAGGGGGTCGAACTGGATCGACCCGAGGCGGTCGAACACCCGGAGGACGCTCTCCTGCTCCGCCGGGAGCCCCCGTGGCGGGGCGAGCAGATGGCGCAGGACGAGGAAGCGCCGCGCCACCTCGCGCGCGACCGGACGGGCGGCGGTCACCCGTCGTGGCCCGCCGTTCGCGGGAACGTCAGGACCACCTCGCCTGATCGCCGCCGGTGATCACCGTGGGCGTCAGCGTGCGGGGCGGCCCGGCGAATCCGCCGATCCGGGTCCTCAGTCACGCTCACCGATCGCGCTCGTGATCAGCGGTGGCGTTCACGGGCACCGTGCCGCCCGCCGTCGGACGCGCGAGCACCCCCTCGAGCCGGTCGATGAACGGGACCTGGCTCGCCTTGATC
>JBFKVO010000006.1:0-10560 GCA_041639095.1 Candidatus Limnocylindrales bacterium
CGCCCTCCATGACGGCCACGACGGAGTTCGTCGTGCCGAGGTCGATGCCGATGATCTTGCCCATGGTCGCGTGGTTCTCCTGTCGGTCCGTGCGGTCAGTTCGGTCGGGTCTCGGTGGTCTGGTCGGACGCCTCGCCGGCGGCCTGGTCGGACGCGGCGACGGCGACGAGCGCCGGGCGGATCACCCGGTCGCGGAGGCGGTAGCCGCGGCGGATCTCCTGGACGATCTCGCCGTCGGCGCGGCCGGAGCCGGGCACGTTGGCGATCGCCTCGTGCTCGCGGGGATCGAAGGCGCTCCCCGGCGCTGCCTCGATCGGCCGGACGCCCTCGCTCTCGAGGAGGAGGCGCAGCTTGCGGTCGATCGCCGCGACGCCGTCGGCCCACGCATCCCCGGCGAGCGCCTCGGGTCGCGAGTCGATCGCGCGGTCGAAGTCGTCGGCGAGGACGATCACCTTGGCGATCAGCCCCTCGGCGGCAAGGCCGAGGCTCGCCTCGCGCTCCTCCGCGGTGCGCCGGCGGTAGTTCGTGAACTCGGCGCGCTCGCGCTGGAGCGCGGCAAGGTACTCGTCGCTCTGCGTCCTCGCGGCGGCGAGCTCGCCCTGGAGGGCCTCGATGTCGGCGAGGAGCTTCGTCGGCGAGATGTCGATCTCGTCCGCGCGCTCCTCCGCCCGGGTTCGTCGCGTCATCGGTGCGTGTCCGTCTCCTTCACGGGTTCGTCCGGGGATCGTTGGATCAGGCATAGAGGTGGTCCACGAGCTCGTTCATCAACCCGGACACGAAGCGGACGGTGCCGATCGCGTGCGGGTAGCGCATCCGGGTGGGCCCGAGCACGCCGACGACGCCGACGGCACGACCGGGCCGCCCGTACGGGGCGAGGACGAGCGAGACGTCCTGCATCTCGTCGGCCGGGTTCTCGTGGCCGATGTAGACCTGGACGCGGCCGGTCGCCGCCACCTCCTCGAGGAGGCTCCCGAGGTAGCTCCGGTTCTCGAGCGCGCTGAACACCTTGCGCAGCTTGTCGCCCTGGGTGAACTCCGGGGCATCCATGACGTTCAGGAGGCCGTCGCTGTAGACCTCCTCGACCGCCGAGGCGTCGTACTCGCGGAGCGTGCGCACGACCCGCTCGCCGACCCGCGCGGCGAGGCCCGCGTGGGGAAGGCGCGGATCGAGCCTGTCGAGGGCAGCCTCCGCGTCGTCGGCCGTCCGGCCGGCGACTGCGTCGTTGAGGATGCTCGCGACGACGCTGAGCCCGACCTGATCGCCGGGCTCGTCGAGGGACACGAGGATCTGCTTGATCGCGCCCTCGCGAAGCACGAGGATGAGGCTGGCGAGGCGGTCGTTGATGAGGACGAGGTCGATGCGGCGGACGCGCGCGGCGCGCGGCTTCGCGGGCGTCGCGATCCCCGCCGCGTGGGTGAGGGTCGCGAGCGTCGTCGCCGCGAGCCGGAACCAGTGCTCGCTTGCGAACTCGACCTGGCCGAATTGGTGGCGGATCATCAGCTGCTCGACGGCCGGGATCTGGGCGCTTTCGGCGAGGCTCTCGACATACAGGCGATAGCCGCGATCGGTCGGGATCCGTCCCGCCGACGTGTGCGGATGCGTCAGGAACCCGGACCGCTCCAGGTCGGCGAGGATGCTCCGGACGGTCGCGCTGGACACGCCGAGGCCGTAGCGGTCGACGAGCGCCTGGCTGCCGACCGGCGTCGCGGTGGCGACATATTCCTCGATGACGGCCCGAAGGATCGCCTGAGCGCGGAGGTCCAGGGGGCCGGTGGTGCGGCGGATCCGTCGCGCCAAGGCCGTGCTCCTGTTCGTGCTGCGTTGGTGGTCTGTGCGACGTGGTTAGCACTCTCCATACGAGAGTGCTAACGGACGTGCGGGGATGGTAGCAGTCCGGTCGCGAGAGTGTCAACGCGCTCCGGCGGCGCCGGCGACGGACGATGACGAGCCTCCCCGTGGGCTCGGTCCCCCGCGCGTCGGCTCCGACGAGGCGCCCGTCGGCTCAGAGGAGCCGGGCGAAGACCTCGTTCGAGAGCAGCCGGCCGCGTGTCGTCAGGACGACCCGATCGTCCTCGGTCACGTCGAGCAGCTCGGCCGCGAGCGCCCACCCGAAGACCTCGCCGAGCGGTGGCTCGAGGGTCGCCGCGAGCGGCACGCCGCGGTCCGTCCGCAGGCCGAGGATGACCCGTTCCGCGGCCGCGGTCTCCTGGTCGATCTCCTCGGCGCCGCCCGGCGGCAGCGCCGCGGTTCCCGCGTCGGGCAGGAGCGCGCGCAGGTATCGGTCGAGGCGGGCGACCGTCCAGCGACGGACTGCGCCGTCGAACGCGTGCGCGCCCGGCCCGACCGCCTCGTACGGCCGCCGCTCCCAGTACACGAGGTTGTGCCGGCTCTCGTGGCCGGGCCGCGCCCAGTTGCTGATCTCGTAGCCCCGAAAGCCCGCGTCCGCGAGCCGGAGCGTCGCGTGGTGGTACTGGGCCGCCGCTCGGTCCTCGTCCTGCTCGGGGATCGCCCGGTCGCGCCAGCGCCGCGCTCCGGGCGTCGTCGGGAGGTGGTCGCCAGCAGGACCGGTGAGTCCTTCGGCGTCGGGATCGTCGAGGGTCAGCGCATACAGGCTCAAGTGGTCGGGCTCGAGCGAGAGGGCGCCCTCGAGCGTCTCCATCCAGGTCGCGATCGACCCGCCCGGGATGTCGTAGAGGAGGTCGAGGCTGACCGACCGGAGCGCGGCCGCCCGCGCCGCCGCGACGGCGTCCGCGACGTCCCCGGGGCGGTGGCGGCGGCCGAGCCGGCGCAGCTCGCCGACGTCCAGGCTCTGGGCGCCCACGCTGAGCCGGGTGATCCCCGCCCGGCGCAGGGCATCCGCGTCGCCGCGCTCGTCGGGGCCGGGGTTGGCCTCGGCCGTGATCTCCGCGTCCGCGCCGATCCCGAAGCGCTCGCGGACGGTCCCGAGGATCTCGGCTACGGCATCGGCGGGCAGCAGCGTCGGCGTCCCGCCACCGAGGTAGACGGTCTCCAGGGGAGGACGGGCGGGGTCCGTGCCCCGACCAGCAGGATGCGCGGGCTCGCCCCATCGCTCGTCGAGGGCGTCGGCGCGCAGATGGAGCTCGGCGAGGAGCGCCTCGACGAAGGCCGCGACGCGGTTGCGCGGCCCGCGCGTCGCGGCGCCGGCGTAGACGACGAAGTCGCAGTACGGGCAGAGCGAGACGCAGAACGGGACGTGCACGTAGAGCGCGACGGGCGGGGCGGCCACTGCGGACCCATCGGGATCCCGGTCCTCGTTCGTATCGCCCTCCCCCGACCGTGCGGTCGCCTCCCGGCCCAGGCGGGACGCGTCGCTTCAGCGTGCTCCGCGGGCGCGCTCCCCCGTCGCCGACCGGTCACGTGCTCCCGGCCCATGGTCGCGCCCCGTCAGCTGGTCGCGCGCCTGGACGATCCGCCAGCCCTCGGGGGTCCGCCGGCGCCGCTCGACGTCCTCCCGCTCGAGGCCGCGCGGCAGCAGCTGGCCGGTGTGTGCCGTCGTCAGGAATACCCCGAAGCGGGTGATGGCGTGCGCGAGGAACGACGCCGCGAAGCCGCCCGTGACCGTCGTCAGCCAGCCACCGACGAAGCCGATCCCGAGCGCGAGCGCGAACATGTAGCGGTCGCGTCCGGGGGCGCCGAGCCGCGTCGCGAGCGTGTACACGAGCGCCTGGATCGTGATCGCCAGGACCGGCTCGAGCCCGACGACGATGAGGAACCCGAGGAAGGCACCGCGGAACACCGCCTCGTCGACGAATGCCGTCGAGATGGCGTTGACGAGCGCCCCCGGGTACGTGTCCACGTCCGGGAGGCGCAGGCGGCGGAAGTGGAACCAGGCGACGCCCGCGGCCTGCGCGACGCCCACGGCCCCGAACAGGAACCCGTACACGATCGCGAGCGCCCGGTCGCCCGGCCCGAGGAACAGCTCCCCGCCCGGGTTCGGATGGATGAACAGGATCGCGACGACGCCGACGACCCCGATCAGATACCAGGTGAGCCGCCGCCGGATCGGCGGACGATGGCCGTCGCGGTCCTCCTCGTCGTACTCGGCCGCACCGAAGCGCTCCGCCTCGAGACGGAGCATCACGAGCAGGAGCGTGAACCCGAGTGCGACGAGGACGCGGAGGGTCTCCTCCATGTCAGACCCCTGCGCCCACGATTCGCGGCGAGGCGAACCGCGGTCGAACGCTCATCCCTCGCCCATCCGGAGGACGGCGAGGAAGGCGTCCTGGGGGATCTCGACCGAGCCCACCCGCTTCATGCGCTGCTTGCCTTCCTTCTGCTTCTCGAGCAGCTTGCGCTTGCGCGTGATGTCGCCACCGTAACACTTGGCGAGCACGTTCTTGCGCATCGCCCGAACCGTCTCGCGGGCGATGACGTTGCTCCCGATCGCGGCCTGGATCGGGACCTCGAACATCTGGCGCGGGATGAGCTCCTTGAGCTTCTCGGTCAGCGCGCGGCCGATCGCGGGCGCCTTCTCCCGATGCGTGATCAGCGAGAGCGCGTCGACCGGCTCGCCATTGACGACGACGTCGACCTTCACGAGGTTCGCCGGCCGGTAGCCGATCTCCTCGTAGTCCATCGACGCGTAGCCGGCCGTCCGACTCTTGAGCTGGTCGTAGTAGTCGACGATGAGCTCGCCGAGCGGCATCTCGAAGCGCATGAGGACCCGCTGCGGGTCGAGGTACTCGAGGTCGACGAACGTGCCGCGCCGGCCCGTCGACAGCTCCATCAGCGGCCCGATGTAGCCCGACGGGGTGACGACCGAGACCTGGACCCACGGCTCGCGGATCTCCTCGATGTCGGAGACCGGCGGCAGGAGTGCCGGGTTGTCGACCGTCACGCTCCCGCGGCCGTGGGTCAGCTCGACGACGTACTCCACCGACGGCGCGGACGCGATCAGCTCGAGCGCGAACTCGCGCTCGAGGCGCTCCTGGACGATCTCCATGTGGAGCAGGCCGAGGAACCCGCAGCGGAACCCGAACCCGAGCGCGATCGAGCTTTCCGGCTCGTACGTGAACGAGGCATCGTTGAGGTGGAGCTTCTCGAGGGCGTCGCGCAGGAGCGGGTAGTCCTCGCCGCTCATCGGATAGAGCCCGGCGAACACGAGGCTCTTCGCCTCCTGGTAGCCGGGCAGCGGACCGGCGGCCGGGCGGCGCGCACTCGTGATCGTGTCGCCGACCTGCGCTTCGCGCACGTTCTTGAGTCCGGTCGCGACGTAGCCCACCTCGCCGGCCACGAGCCGCTTCACCGGCACGAGCTGCGGGCGGAACACGCCGAGCTCGAGGAGCTCCGCCTCCGCGCCCGAGGCCATGAGGCGGATCGTCTCGTGTCCGTGCAGCGTCCCCTGGGCGAGCCGGACGTAGACGACGACGCCCTTGTAGGAGTCGTAGTGCGAATCGAAGATGAGCGCCTGGGCGGGTGCATCGGGGTCGCCCTTCGGCGACGGGATCCGGGTCACGATCGCCTCGAGGATCTCGTCGATCCCGGTCCCCTCCTTCGCCGAGGCGAGGATCACCTCCTCGCGCGGGATCGCGAGGACGTTCTCGAGCTCCTCGATGACGACGTCGGGCTCGGCGGAGGGGAGGTCGATCTTGTTGAGGACCGGCACGATCGTGAGCCCCTCGCGCAGCGCGAGGTGGACGTTCGCGAGCGTCTGCGCCTCGATCCCCTGGGCGGCGTCCACGACGAGGATCGCACCCTCGCAGGCCTGGAGGCTGCGGCTCACCTCGTAGGCGAAGTCGACGTGCCCGGGCGTGTCGATGAGGTTGAGCCCGTACGTCAGGCCGTCGCGCGCCGTGTACTCGAGGCGCACGGCGCGGGCCTTGATCGTGATCCCCTTCTCGCGCTCGAGGTCCATCGAGTCGAGGACCTGGCTCGTCATCTGCCGGGCGTCGATCGTGTGGGTCATCTCCAGCAGCCGGTCGGCGAGCGTGGACTTCCCGTGATCGATGTGGGCGATGATGCTGAAGTTGCGGAGTCGGTCCTGGGGGATCGTCACGAAGGAGCAGTGTAGGCACGAGCGTCGGCAGCGGCCTTGGCCACCTCCGCGAGGCGAAATGTCTCTCGCGTCAGCTTGCGAGCGTTACTCCTGTGCATGACCAGCCCGTAGACCCCTGACAGGGGTCCGGTCATCTCCACGCGATGACGAACGCGGCACCGCGTCGCGACCGGCTCGATCTCATACCGGAACGCCATGCGGGCGCCGGGAAGGCGGATCTCGCTCGTCAGCAGCCGTTCCGGTTCGAGGGTCGTGATCCGGACGCGTTGGGTCGGACCACGGTGCGGCCGAACCAGGACACGCGAGCCCACTGCGAGGGCCCCGTCGCTCGAGGCGGCCGTCGTGCTGTGTGCCCACACCGGCCAGGTCGCAGGATGGACGTAGAGCTGCCACACCACGTGCGTCGGCGCGTCGACATCACGCACACTCTCGGCCGACCACATCGCCGATGGATGATAGCCGGTATCTCGGCCTTTCCCGCCCCGCGGTCAGGACCGCAGCAGGCTGAGGAGCGCCACGCCGACCGCGATCGTCGCGATGCCGACGACCTGCGCGCGGCTGAGGCGCTCGCGGAACAGGATGACCGCCGCGACCGCCGCGATCGCCGCGAACTGTGAGGCCATGACCGACGCGACCGCGATGCTGTCGCGCGCCCCGAACGCCAGCGACGCGGTGCCGGCCACCTCCGCGATCCCGGCGACGACCACGAGCGGCACGACCCGGCGGGTCATCCGGAACCGGCCGAGGAGCACGAGCGGGATCGCGACGGCCACGGTCCCGACGATCCGTGCGGGGAGCGCCGTCCAGATCGCGGGGAGCGCCGTCCCGAGGAGGCCGACCGAGTAGATGTTCACGCCGAACAGCGTTGCTGCGGTCAGGGCCAGCGCGGCACTCTTGAGCGGCGGGTCATGGGCCGTCTGGCCCGCGGCGGCCGCCGCGTCGTGGCCGGCGGTGTCGGCGGCCGCGTCGTGGTCTGCGGCCTCGGCGACCGCCTCGTCGACGGCCTTCGGCTCCTGGGTCGCGAGGACGATCCCGACGACGATCGCGACGAGGACCGGCCCGGCCCCCGGCACCAGCTGCTCGCCGAGGATCACCGCGATGACCGCGGCGATCGCGCCCTCGGTCGAGACGATCGGGGCGACGAGCGACACGTTCCCACCGCGCAGGGCCGTGTAGACCGCGAACAGCCCGCCGACGTTCGAGAGGCCGATCACGGCCATGAGTCCGAGCTCGCGAGGTCCGATGACGGCCGGCGTCGGGTCGAGGGCGATCGCCGGGACGGTCACGACGAGCCCGATCGCCATCACCGCGGCGAGCGTCGACCACGGCCCGACCGCGCGCGACGAATGCGACGTCGTGAGCAGCGCGGCGGCCCATGCGAGCGCGGCCCCGAGGCCGCCGAGGATGGCGATCACGCCGCGTAGTGTGGCGCTCCGGGCACGCGTCGTGTGGCGGCTGCGACCTCGTGGCGGGCGGCGGGACCCGGCAGGACCCGCACCTGTGCCGCTGAAACCGGCAGATTCCAACCATACTCGCGTTACGCGGGATCGGCGGCCGCTCCACGCGTGTCTGCGTCCCTGACTGTGCGGGCGCCGGGCTCGAGACCGCGTCGCCGGAGCGCCGCGGGGGCCGGAACGACGCTTCGGATCGGCGTAGTGCGCGCCTGGTTGGAACCTGGCAGAACGTTGAGGCGGCGGCTGTGCCGACCGGCGAGACGGCGCGTCCGCCGGCCGACGTGATCCGCACCAGTGCCCGAACGAGCCTGCTCTGCTACCATGCGCCTTCGCGCCCGGCGCACGATCCCGCGCCGCCGGCCGGCAGTCGATCCAACCCGCACACGAGGTTCGCCACCTTGGCAAAGACGCCCCGCAAGTGGTCGGGCGCTCGCTCCCCTTCCGGGCTGAAGCGCGTCCGTCAGACCGAGCGCCGGCACGCCGTCCTGGGCCCGCGCCGCACCGCCGCGAAGACGTACGTCGCGAAGGCCGTCGCCGCGGCCACCGGGACCATCGAGGGCCTCGATCCGCAGGAAGCGCTGCGGGACGCCCTGAGCGCGCTCGACCGCGCGGCGAAGTCCGGCGCGATCCACGCGAACGCGGCGGCGCGCCGCGCCTCGCGGATGACCCTCAAGGTCAACGCCGCCCTCGGCGGCGCACACGTGCCGTCCACGCATGTCACGAAGACGACCGGCAAGGCCGCCGCGGTCAAGGCCGCCAAGGCGCGCATCGCCGCCGGCAAGGCGGACAAGGCGAAGGGCGCCCAGACCGCGGCCGGCAAGGCCCGCGCCGCGCTCAGCAAGACCGCCCGCGCCGAGGCCGCCGCGAAGAGCACGGCCGCGAAGCCGGTCGCGAAGGCGCCGCCGAAGGCGAAGGCGACCGCGACGAAGACCTCGACGGCCAAGAGCGCGACCGCGAAGGCGGCCCCGAAGGCGACCGCCCGCAAGACGACGACCCGCAAGAAGCCCGCGAGCGAGTAGCCGCGCGGAGCCCACGCAGGGGCTGCAGCGATCGCACGCTCAGCATCGAAGCCGGGCCGGACGGCCCGGCTTCATCGATTCGCGGGGGCTCCGGGGTTCGCGGGGCCTCGGGGGCGGGTGACCGCGTAGACGAACGCGCCGCCGAGCGCTCCGAGGAGCGTCGCCCCGACGAGATATCCCGCCGTCGACCACTGCTGGGCCCAGTAGAACGAGGCGAACGTCTCGGCGTCGGTGACGCCCGCGGCCGCGAGGTCGTCGGCCTGCCCCTCGAGGTAGCGCTGGTAGACGCAGTCGGCGCCGGTCTGGCACGTCAGGGGGCCGCCGAGCCCCGGGTCCCGGTACCCGTCGTCGGCGTTGAAGAAGAGCGCCTTCACGGCGAGCAGGAGCACGACGAGCGTGAGGCCGGTCGCGGCGCCCGCGAACACGCCGTTCACGACGATCCGGGACAGGGGCCCGGCGCGCCGATCGGATCGGGCGTTCGCGTAGTGGCCGACGAGGAGCCCGGCGGGGAGCGCCGCAAGCCAGAGGATCGGCTCGATCGGGACGACGAGGAGGAAGCTCGTGACGACGACGAGCGCCATCCCCATCCCCACGTAGGCGGCCGTGATGGCACCGCGGTCGACGAAGCGGGTCACCGACTCCCGCCCGACAGGGCCGCCGCGCCGAGATAGCGCGCGGCTTCGCCGAGCTCGCCCTCGATCCGCAGGAGCCGGTTGTACTTCGCGACCCGCTCCGAGCGCGACGGGGCGCCGGTCTTGATCTGCCCCGTGCCCATCGCGACGACGAGGTCGGCGATCGTCGTGTCCTCGGTCTCGCCGGAGCGGTGGGAGACGACCGCGGCCCAGCCGGCGCGGCGAGCCATCTCGATCGCCTCGATCGTCTCGGTCAGGGTCCCGATCTGGTTGAGCTTGATGAGGACCGCGTTCGCGGCGTCGGCCTCGATCGCACGCGCGATCCGTGTCGTGTTCGTCACGAGCAGGTCGTCGCCGACGAGCTGGACGCGGTCCCCGACACGCGCCGTGAGCGCCGCCCAGCCCTCCCAGTCGTCCTCCGCGAGCCCGTCCTCGATCGAGACGATCGGGTAGCGGGCGCACCAGTCGGCCCACAACTCGACGAGCTCGCCCGATTCGAGCGTCCGGCCCTCCTTCGCGAGGACATAGCGGACCGGACCGCCGTCCGCGGCACCGTCACCGGTCCCACCCTCGACGAGCTCCGTCGTCGCCGGGTCGAGCGCGAGCGCGACGTCCTCGCCGGGCCGATAGCCGGCCCGTTCGATCGCGCGCAGGATGACTTCGATCGCCGCCTCGTTCGAGGGGAGCGACGGCGCGAAGCCGCCCTCGTCGCCCTGGCCCGTGGCGTGGCCGTCGTCGTGGAGGATCGCCCGCAGCGCGGCGAAGATCTCGGCCCCGGCGCGCAGCCCGTCGGAGAACGTCGCCGCCCCGACGGGCATGACCATGAACTCCTGGAAGTCGGTCGAGTCCTGCGCGTGGCGGCCGCCGTTGAGGATGTTGAACATCGGGACCGGCAGCGTCCGCGCGCCGGCCCCGCCGAGGTAGCGGTAGAGCGGCAGGTCCGCCGACGCCGCCGCCGCGTGGGCAGCCGCGAGGGACACGCCGAGGATCGCGTTCGCGCCCAGGCGGCCCTTGTTCGGCGTCCCGTCGAGATCGACGAGGACCTGGTCGAGGCCGGCCTGGTCGGTGGCGTCGAGACCGGCGATCTCCGGCCCGATCACGTCGACGACGTTGGCGACGGCGGTCAGGACGCCCTTGCCGCCGAAGCGGCCCTTGTCGCCGTCCCGCAGCTCGACCGCCTCGTGGGCGCCGGTCGAGGCACCCGACGGCACCGCCGCCCGCCCCACCGAACCATCGACGAGGACGACGTCCACCTCGACCGTCGGGTTGCCCCGCGAATCGAGGATCTCGCGGGCGTCGACCGCCTCGATGAGGCTCACGAAGCGGCCCCAGCGCCCGTGCCCGCCGCCGCCCTCTTCGGCTTCGCGACCGGCTTCGCGGCAGGCTTCTTCGCCACGGGCTTCGGCGCGGCCTTCGCGACCGGCTTGGCGGCAGGCTTC
>JBFKVO010000007.1:0-10397 GCA_041639095.1 Candidatus Limnocylindrales bacterium
GGTGGTCCAGCCCGACCCGGACCCGTACCGGCTGGCGCCGCACCGGATCCGCCGCTGCACGTTCCGGCGCGTGATCACGGTGGACCCGGGCGTGGATCGCGTGTACGACGTGGAGTGCCTGTTCCCGGACCGCAAGGTGCCGCTGCCGCTCGGTGACCTCGCGGCCGCGCTCCCGATCTGCAACGCCTGCACGGCGCCGCACATCTTCCGCCCCGACGAGGACTGACCCGACCGCTTCCCCGGTCCGCGGCGAGCAGGCACGCGCGACAAGCGCGGTGGGATGGTGGTGACGGCGTGAGAACGCCAGCGAGGCGGTCTGTAAGCCGAGTTCTGTCGCGCGATCGCTCGCGCGGATGGCCATCCATCTGGGGCCGCCGGTCGCCCGACGGCTCATGCGGCCGACCCGAGGGCTGGGCAGCGCACCTCTCCCCCGGCGAACCGGGTTGCGCCCTCCTATTTGGCCTTGCTCCGGGTGGAGTTTGCCCGTTTCACTCCGCCGCCCGGCTTGCGCCGGCCGGCGGCATCGTCACTGTGGCACTGGTCCTCGCCTCGCGGCGGGCGGGCGTTACCCGCCACCCTGCGCTGAGGAGCTCGGACTTTCCTCACGCCGTCCGGCGGACCGACCGGCGCGCGGCCATCCGACCGCCTCGCTGACGTCCTGATTCTACGCCTGGGCACGAAGGAGGCCCAGCGGGCCACGATCGAGCCTACGCGGGGCGGAACTCGAGGCTGCCGGCCGGGCCGGAGATCCGCAGCGACGCGGGGCCGAGCTCGAGGCGGTCGGCCGCCCGGAGGATCTCGAAGAAGCGCGCCTCCTGCTCACCGAGGGCATCCATGCAGGCCATCTCGGTCGCGGCGATGTCACCCACCTTGAAGCGGCCTCCCTCGAGGCCGAACCCGCCACCGAACGAGTTGCAGCCCGTCGAGCCGCCCAGCTGCTCGCCATCGAAGCGGAGCGTCGGCTCGGACCCGGCGATCGGCGGCTGACCGCCGATCGACACGCCGGTCCAGGACGTCCCGTCGAGTGCGGCCTTGTCGCTCGTGCCGGGCAGGAACTGGCAGCCCGCGGTGACGACGGCGAGCGCGATGACCGCGAGGAAGGGTGCGAGTCGCGATCGACGCGCCACGATCGGGGAGGAACTGTTCACGTGGCGTCTCCTATGGGACGACGGACTGGTCCGGGCGCAGGACGACGGATCCGTCGCGGCTGACGAGCACGAGCATCCCGTCCGGCCGTGTCGCGATCCCGTGGGCCGAACGCAGGATGCGCAGGAACCGTTCCTCGGTCTCTGCGATGGCGGCCTCGCAGCCGATCAGCGTCGAGGCGATCTCGCCGACGCGGACCGAGCCGCCCGTGATCGTGATCTCCCCGCCGTACCCGTTGCAGCCGGTGGACCCGCCGATCCGTCCGTCGTCGAAGACGACCGTCGGCTCGGTCCCGGCCACGGGCGGCTGGCCGCCGACCTCCACGGCTCGCCACCCGGTGCCGTCGAGCTGGCCGGGGCCCGGGGCCGGCAGGAGCTCGCAGGCGGCAACGAGAACGGCCGCGAGAGCGATGAGGGCGGCGAGCGCGAACATGGAAGGGCGGCGCGAGGCGGGCGGTGGGTTCATGGCCAGCTGACGCCGACGCTCCTGACGAAGTTCCGGTGTCTGTGCGCTCGTCCCGCGTCGCGGGTCGCGTCACCCCTTCTCGTCGCCCTCCCGCTGAGCGCGTCGCACGACGATGCTGGCCGGGCCGCCGGCCGCGACCCGGTCGATCGCCTCGTTCGCGAGCGCGTCGGCGGCGCCGTTCTGGGCGCGCGGCACGTGGTGGGCGGACCAGCGCCCGAAGCCGCCGAGGAGCCGCCGGCACGCCGACCACAGCGGGATGAGCTTCGCGTCCTTCACCCGCCAGCGGCCGTGGAGCTGCTCGACGATGAGCTTGGAGTCGAGGAGGAGCTCGACGCGCCGCGCGCCGAGCTCGGCCGCCAGCTCGAGGCCGCGCACGACTCCGGTGTATTCGGCGACGTTGTTCGTCTGCTTCCCGAGGAACTCCGAGATCGAGGCGTCCGGCCGGGCGCGCGGGTCGCGGGCGTCGGGCCGCGCGAGGTCGACGAGCACGACCCCGAACGACGCGGGTCCCGGGTTCCCCCGTGCAGCGCCGTCCGTGCGGATGAGGAACGCAGGACCGTCGCCCGCGGATGCGCCATCGGCATCGCGACGGGCGGGCGCGCCGCGGTCCGGCGGGTCCAGCTCGGGGAACACCACTCAGCCCTGGCGGTCGACGATGGCCGCGCTGACCTCGAGGATCGCCTGGGTGATGTGGATCCCGCGCGGGCACGCATCGGTGCAGTTGAAGATCGTCCGGCAGCGCCACACGCCGTCCTTGTCGGCGAGGATCTCGAGGCGTTCTTCGGCTCCCTCGTCCCGGCTGTCGAAGATGAACCGGTGGGCGTTGACGATCGCCGCCGGGCCGACGTAGCCGGGCTGGGCCCAGAACGACGGGCACGACGAGGTGCACGCCGCGCACAGGATGCACTTCGTCGTGTCGTCGTAGCGGGCCCGGTCCTCCTGCGACTGGAGCCGCTCCCGCTCGGGCGGCGGCGCGTCGTTGGCGAGGTACGGCTGGACGCTCCGGTACTTCGCGAAGAAGTCGTCCATGTCCACGACGAGGTCCTTCACGACCGGCAGCCCGGGCAGCGGGGCGATCGTGATCCGGCGCCCGAGCTGCTCGACCCGCATCGTGCACGCGAGCCGGTTGCGGCCGTTGATGAGCATCGCGTCCGAGCCGCACACCCCGTGCGCGCACGAGCGCCGGAACGTGAGCGTCCCGTCCTGCTCGTACTTCACGCGATGGAGGAGGTCGAGGACACGGTCGCCCTTCGGGTCGGCCTCGACGCGGTACGACTCCCAGTGCGGCTTCGCGTCCCGCTCGGGGTCGTAGCGGAGGATCTTGACCTCGACCTGCATCCGTCCGTTCGCTCCTAGTAGGTCCGTGGCTTCGGCTCGAAGCGGGTGATCGTCACCGGCTTGTACGAGAGGGTCGGCCCGTCCGCGGTCCAGTGGGCGAGGCTGTGGGTGAGGAAGTTCGCGTCGTCGCGCTCGGGATAGTCCTCACGGGAGTGTGCGCCGCGGCTCTCCTTCCGGGCCAGGGCGGCGACGACGGTCGTCTCCGCGCAGTCGAGCAGGTAGCCGAGCTCGCGCGCCTCGAGGAGGTCGGTGTTGTACGTGCGACCCGTGTCCTGCACGGCGACTCGCCGGTAGCGGGCGCGCAGGTCGCGGACCGTCCGCAGCGCGGACGTGAGCAGGTCGTCATCGCGGTACACGCCGACGTTGTCCATCATCACCGTCGCGAGGTCGGTCCGGATCCGGTGCGCGGTCTCGCCCTTCGTGCGGGAGCGAAGGGCCTCGATCTCCAGGCGCACCGGCTCCGCGGCGTCAACCGCGATCACCGGCCGGTCGAGGCCGCCGATGTCGGCGACCATCTGGCGCCCGGCGCGCCGGCCGAACACGAGCAGGTCCACGAGCGAGTTCGTCCCGAGGCGATTCGCGCCGTGGACGCTCACGCAGGCCGTCTCGCCGGCTGCATAGAGCCCGGGGACGACGGCGTTCCCGGCGTCGCGGGTCACCCGCGCGTGGACGTCGGTCGGGATGCCGCCCATCGCGTAGTGGGCGGTCGGCTGGATCGGGACCGGCTCCTTCAGCGGCTCGACGCCTTCGAAGATCCGCGCGAAGTCGGTGATGTCGGGGAGCTTCTCCTCGATCACCTCGCGGCCGAGGTGGCGCAGGTCCAGGAACACGTAGTCCTTGCCGCCGATCCCCCGCCCCGCCCGGACCTCCTGGTAGATGGCCCGGCTGACCATGTCGCGCGGCGCGAGCTCCATCAGCGTCGGCGCGTAGTCCTCCATGAACCGGCGTCCCGCGTCGTTCAGGAGGTAGCCGCCCTCGCCGCGGGCCGCCTCGGACAGCAGGATCCCGATCCCGACGATCCCCGTCGGGTGGAACTGGTAGAACTCCATGTCCTCGAGCGGCACGCCGTGGCGGTACGCGAGCGCGCAGCCGTCGCCGGTCAGCGACCACGCGTTCGAAGTGATCCGGAACATCCGCCCGAAGCCACCGGTCGCGAGGAGCACCGACCGCGCCCGGAACGTGTGGAGCTCGCCGTCGGCGATCCGGTACGCCACGACGCCGGCCGCCCGGCCACCCTCGTTCGCCTCGCCGCCCTCGAACAGCAGGTCGACGACGTGGTACTCGTCGTAGAAGCGGACGCCCAGCTTGATGCACTGCTGGTAGAGCGTCTGGAGGATCATGTGCCCGGTCCGGTCGGCGGCGAAGCAGGCCCGCCGGACGGGGCCCTCCCCGAAGTTCCGGGTGTGGCCGCCGAAGCGGCGCTGGTCGATCCTCCCGTCGGGGGTGCGGTTGAACGGCAGGCCCATGTGCTCGAGCTCGATCACCGTCTCGATCGCCTCGCGGGCGAGGATCTCGGCCGCGTCCTGGTCGACGAGGTAGTCGCCGCCCTTGACGGTGTCGAACATGTGCCACTCCCAGTGGTCCTCCTCCTGGTTGCCCAGGGCGGCGCACACCCCGCCCTGCGCGGCGCCGGTGTGGGAGCGGGTCGGGTACATCTTCGTGATGACCGCGGCGTCGACGCCGGCCTTGGCCAGTTCGAGCGCGGCCCACAGGCCGGCTCCCCCGGAACCGACGATGAGCGCGTCGTGATCGATCGTCATGGGGCCCCGCTACCCGGCGGGGACCACGTTCGGCAGGGTCATGACGACGATCGTGCCGATGACGAACAGGAGGACGGCGAGCGCGTAGTTGCCGGCGAGCAGCAGGTTCCGGACGCCGCCCTTCGTGTGGTCGGAGATGACGATGCGCATGCCCATGAACGCGTGGAACAGGACGAGCATGAGCATCAGCCAGTCGAACGCCCGCCAGAACAGGCTGCTCCAGCGGACCTCGGCGATCCACTGCGCGGTCTGCTCCGCGGGGTCGTAGAGCACGTGGAGGATGAGGTAGTGGCTGAGGACGAGGACGAACAACCCGAGCCCGCTCAGCCGCATGAGGTACCAGACGGCGAGCTCGAACCCGCCCGACTGCGGGCGGACGCGGCCGGAGCGGGAGTAGCGGCCGTTCACAGGCGCTCGAGGCTGCGCACGAACTGGCCGAAGATGACGATCGTCACCGGGATCCCGATGAGCCCGAACAGGACCCAGTTGAGATACCAGAGCTGGCGGTGGAAGCGCGTGAGCGCCGGCCAGAAGTCCATGACGATGATGCGCAGCCCGTTGAGGGCGTGGTACAGGACGGCCGCCCCGAGCAGCCACTCCATGACGATGCCGGGCGGGGTCGCGTAGATGAACAGCAGGCTGTCGTAGAGGTCCGGCGCGGCACCGACGAGGAAGATGTCGATGACGTGGAGGATGACGAACGCCCAGATGGCGACGCCGCTGATCCGGTGGAACGCCCAGGCGAGCATCCCCTCCCCGCCCCGGTAGCGCAGGATCATGCGGACCCCTTGGGAGCGGCGGCCGCCGGCGTGGCCGGTGCCGCGACCGGGGCAGACGGGCCGGCCCCGAGGCGGGCGATGACGGCGTCCGCGAACTCGCTCGTGCCTGCGGTCCCGCCGAGGTCGTAGGTCACCGTCCGCCCCTCCGCGATGACGTCGCGGACGGCGGTCTCGACGCGCTCAGCGGCGTCGGGATGGCCGAGGTGGCGGAGCATCAGGACCCCGGACAGCAGCAGCGCCGTCGGATTCGCCTTGTTCTGGCCCGCGTACTTCGGCGCCGAGCCGTGGACCGGCTCGAAGACGGCCGCTTCGGTGCCGATGTTGGCGCCCGGCGCCACGCCGAGGCCGCCGACGAGGCCCGCGGCGAGGTCGCTGACGATGTCGCCGTAGAGGTTCGGGAGCACGAGCACGTCGTACAGGTCCGGCTTCTGGACCAGCTGCATGCACATGTTGTCGACGATGCGGTCCTCGAACTCGATCCGGCCCTCGTAGTCGGCGGCGACCGTCCCGCACGCCTCGAGGAACAGCCCGTCCGACAGCTTCATGATGTTCGCCTTGTGCACGGCCGTGACCTTCCGGCGGCCGTTGGCGACCGCGTAGTCGAAGGCGAACCGCGCGATCCGCTCCGAGGCGGCACGCGTGATGATCTTGATGCTCTCCGCGGCGTCGGGGCCGACCATGTGCTCGATGCCGGCATAGAGGTCTTCGGTGTTCTCGCGGACGATCACGAGGTCGACGTCGTCGTAGCGGGTGTCGAGGCCCTTGATCGAACGGGCGGGCCGGAGGTTCGCGTACAGCCCGAGCGCCTGGCGGAGCGTGACGTTGACGCTCCGGAAGCCCTTGCCGACGGGCGTCGTGATCGGGCCCTTGATCGCGACCCGGTTGCGCTTGATCGACTCGAGGACGTGGTCCGGGAGCGGCGTCCCGTATTCGGCGATGCACGCCTCGCCGGCCTCGACGACCTCCCAGTCGAACTCGACGCCCGACGCGTCGAGGACGCGACGGGTCGCCTCCGCCAGCTCCGGCCCGATGCCGTCGCCGGGGATCAGGGTGACTCGGTGGGCCATGCGGCCATTCTAGCCGTGCGGGCCCGCGGACCGCGTTCGGCGTCCCGCGCTCGACGGGCCGGCGCGACCGTCGCCAGTGATCAGCGGGGGCGCCGGCGTGCGTGACCCTCCGCCTGGTTCGACGATCTGCGGGCCGGGCCACGCTCGCCGATCGCCGCCCTGATCAGCAGCGACGATCAGCGGTCCGGGCGGCGGGGGCGACAGGGCCGGCGAGCCCGCCGGCCGTCCGGCGTCAGGGCCCCCGCGGCCGACCGGCGCGCTCTGGGGTGGCTAGCATGGCCCCATGACCGGGATGATGCGGATCGGTGCCGTGCTGCCCCACGGCGAGGGCGACGCGGACCTGCCCGGCCAGGCGCCGGCGACCCCGGGCTGGCCGGCGATCCGGGCGTTCGCGGAGCAGGCCGAGGAGCTTGGGCTCGACTCGGTGTGGGTCTTCGACCACCTCATCATCCGCATCGGGGACGAACCCGAATCCGGTCTCCACGAGGCGTGGACGATCCTGTCCGCCACCGCGGCCGCGACCTCGCGGGTCACGCTCGGGATCCTCGTCGCGTGCACCTCGTTCCGCGATCCGGCGCTGTTCGCGAAGATGGCCGCCACGCTCGACGAGGTCAGCGGCCGGCGGCTCATCCTCGGCCTCGGCAGCGGCTGGCACGAGCCGGAGTACGAGGCGTTCGGCTACGAGTTCGCCCACCGCGTGAGCCGATTCGAGGAGTCGCTCGACATCATCCGGCCGCTCCTGCGCGGCGAGCGTGTGACGCTCGACGGTCGCTGGGTCCGGGCGAAGGACGCGGTCCTGCTCCCGAGGCCGGCCCGCCTCGACATCCCGCTCCTCATCGCCTCGAAGGGGCCGCGGATGATGCGCCTCGCCGCGCGCGACGCGCAGGCCTGGAACACCGCCTGGTACGCCGGCCCCGACCACGAGCGGTTCCGGATGCGGGTCGCAGGGATCCGCGAGGCGTGCGAGGTGGCCGGCCGCGACCCGGCGACGATGGAGCTGACGGTCGGCTTCGCCGCTCGCCCGCCGGGCGTCGCGACGCCGGACGACGAGGAGCCGGGCTCGGTGTTCTCGGGCTCGGCCGACGAGCTGGCGGCGCGCCTCGCGGACTGGGAGGCCGCGGGGATCGGGCACGTGATCACGTCGCTGTCACCGGCGACGCCCGAGGCGCTCGCCTGGCTCGCCGAGGGCGCCGCCCGCTATCGGTCGCGCTGACCTTCGCGCCGCGGCCGGTCGTCAGCCTCCGACTTCGTTCGTTGCGATTGCGTGCAGGGAGCGCCGCACATCCGCGGCGAAGTCCTCGTAGCCGCGCTGGTAGTTTGTCGGATCCGAGATCACGCCCGGGATCTCGGAGCGCAGGCGCTCGGAGAACTGCGCCTCGACGATCGGCCACATGACATCGACCGGACACTGGAAGCCGAGACGGGTTGCGTGCTGGTCAGCGCGCGATGTCACGAGGAAGACCGCCTCGGTGACCCGTACGGTGGTGTCCTTGCCGGCGAAGCTCCGCGGTCCATCGATGATGGCGAGTTCCCGCTCGTCCAGCATCGTTCCGATCTCGACCGCGAGGTCCTCGCAGGATCGCGAGAGGAACGTCGGCTGTGGGTTGTCGCAGCCGCCCATCTCGCGAGGCACACCATCGCAGACCTCGTTCGGATCCGGCGCGACCACCGCGCACCCACCGACCGCGACCGACGCGACGATCACAACGAGTCCGAACGCGACGCTGGGCCGCACCACTCCCCCTCCGGAGTCCCCGCGCAACTTCGCAGACGCCGGCCACGACCCACGGGTCGCGTGCGGACGCGATCGCAGTGTATCGAGCGGCTCAGCGAGTACCATCTGCAGGCACCGATCCCGAGTCGACGACGAGCCGTCGTTCGAAGTTCGTCGCCCGAGACTCACGTACCGGAGCCCTGCCTGCCCGTGAAGATCCAGGAAGCCGACGCCAAGGCGCTGCTCGTCGCCCAGGGCCTGCCCGTGCCGGCCTGGGAGGTAGCTCGTACCGCGGCGGAGGCGCGCGCGGCCGCGGAACGGGTGCTTGACACGGGCACCGCCGCGGTCGTGATCAAGGCGCAGGTCCTCGTCGGCGGACGGGGCAAGGCCGGCGGGGTGAAGCTCGCGAGCTCGGCCGACGAGGCGGAGGCGGTCGCCGGCGCGATCCTCGGGATGGCGATCAAGGGGATCACGGTGCGCAAGGTGCTCGTCGCGGCCGCGGCTGACATCGCCAAGGAGTTCTACCTCGCCGCGCTCGTCGACCGGGCGGCCCGGCGGATCCTCCTCATGGGCTCGGCGGAAGGCGGCGTCGAGATCGAGCAGGTGGCCGCCGAGCGGCCCGAGGCGATCGCCCGCGTCCACGCCGACCCCCACCTCGGCCTGCAGGACTGGCAGGCGCGCGAGCTCGCGTTCCGGCTGGGCCTCGGGACGCACCTCAAGGCGGCCGTCGGCATCGCGAAGGGCCTCGTCGCGACGATGCTCGCGAACGACGCGGACCTCGTCGAGATCAACCCGCTCGCGATCGTCCGCGAACGCGACGCGAGCGGCAACGTCGTGGAGTCGCTCGTCTGCCTCGACGCGAAGATCACCCTCGACGACTCCGCCCTCCCCCGCCACCCCGGCCTCGAGGACCTGCGCGACCTCGACGAGGAGGACCCGACCGACATCGAGGCGCGCCACGCCGGGATCAGCTTCATCAAACTCGACGGGACGATCGGCTGCATGGTCAACGGCGCCGGCCTCGCGATGACGACGATGGACCTCGTGAAGCGCGCCGGGGGCGAGCCGGCGAACTTCCTCGACATCGGGGGCGGCGCGCGGCACGACAAGGTGGCCGAGGCGATGCGGCTCATCCTCGCCGACCCGAAGGTGGACGCGATCCTCGTGAACATCTTCGGCGGCATCACCCGCGGCGACGAGGTGGCCCACGGGCTGATCGAGGCGCGCGCCGAGCAGGAGCGCGACGTGCCGATGGTCGTGCGGATCGTCGGGACGAACGCCGAGGCGGCGGGACAGCTGCTCCGCGAGGCCCGCTTCGAGACGGCCGACACGCTCGACGAGGCCGCGGCGAAGGCCGTGGCGGCTTCCCGGGGAGCGGCCGCGTCCCCGAGCGGCGCAGGCGCGTCATGAGCATCCTCATCGGGCGCGACACGCGGCTCGTCGTCCAGGGCATCACCGGCCGCGAGGGCGAGTTCCACAGCCGCGCGATGCTGGAGTACGGGACCCCGCTCGTCGCCGGCGTCACGCCCGGCAAGGGCGGCCGGATGGTCCTCGACGGCACGGTCCCGGTCTTCGACACCGTGGCCGAGGCGGTCCGCCAGACCGGCGCGAATGCGTCGTGCATCTTCGTCCCGGCCGGCGGCGCGCCCGACGCGATCCTCGAGGCCGTCGGTGCCGGGATCGAGACGATCTTCTGCATCACCGAGGGGATCCCGGCGCTCGACATGATCCCGGTCGTCGAGGCGGTCCACCGCGCCGGCGCCCACCTCATCGGCCCGAACTGCCCCGGGGCGACGTCGCCCGGCCGCGCGAAGGTCGGGATCATCCCGGGCTCCGTCCACCGCGAGGGGCGGGTCGGGGTCGTGTCCCGCTCCGGGACGCTCACATACGAGGCGGTCCAGGCGATGACCGACGCGGGCGTCGGCCAGTCGACCTGCGTCGGCATCGGCGGCGACCCGATCATCGGCTCGACCTTCCTCGACATCCTCAAGCTGTTCGCCGACGACCCCGAGACCGAGGCGATCGTGCTCATCGGCGAGATCGGCGGGGCGGCCGAGGAGGAGGCCGCGGCGTGGGCCGCCGAGCACCTCCGCGACGTCCCGAAGGCGGCGTTCATCGCCGGCCGCAC
>JBFKVO010000008.1:0-9964 GCA_041639095.1 Candidatus Limnocylindrales bacterium
CGACCCTCACCGACGCCCTCACGATCGAGCCGGACGTCGAAGGGACGCTCCTGACGTCCGAGCGGCGCGGCGTCGGCGATCGCTGGCTGTTCGTGCCGGATGCGCCGCTCGCGCCCGGCACGACCTACCGGGTGACGCTGGCCCCAACGGTCCTCGACGCGGAGGGAGCGCCGATCGCCGTCCCTGCCGCCCTCGAGGTGACGACCGGCTCGACGCCCGAGGTCGTGCGCTTCCGCCCGCGCAACGGCACGACGGGCGTCGACCGCTCCGCGACGCTGTCGGTGCGCTTCACGACGGCGATGGACCGCGCGAGCACCGCGGCGGCGTGGTCCGTGTCGGTCGGCGACACGCCGGTCGCCGGGACGATCAGCTGGGCGGAGGGCGACACCGTCCTCGTGTTCAAGCTGAAGCAGGCGTTCGGCTACTCGGCGAAGGTCACGATGGCCGTGGGCGAGGGCGCCACGTCGGCCGCGGGGATCCCGCTGGCCGCCGCCGCGACCGGAACGTTCACGACGGTCCCGAAGCCGGCCGTCCAGTCGATCCCGAAGCCGAGCGGCGGCGCCGTCGGCACGGCGACGTGGGGTGCGGTCGAGGCCTACTACCTGAAGCTGATGAACTGCACGCGGACCGGCGGCACCGTCACCTCGACCGGCGCATGCTCGAGCCCCGGCGGGCGCAACGTCGCGGCGCTCTGGATTGATGCCGGGATCTCCTCGAAGGTGGCCCGCCCGTACGCGAAGAAGCTCGCGGTCAACGGGATCTGCACCCACTTCAGCGGCGGGAACCCGGGCGACCGGCTGCGCGCCGCGGGCTACACGAGCTACATCTGGGCCGAGAACCTGGGCTGTCGCTCGGGCGACCCGTTCAAGGCGGTCCTCGGGTCGCACCTGTACTTCCAGAGCGAACGGACGTGGAGCCCGCAGGGTGGCCACTACGTGAATCTCATGAACGCCAAGTACGATCGCGTCGGGATCGGCGTCTGGGTGTCGAGCGGGCGCGTCCGGCTCGTCGTCGTCTTCTACCACCCGCTGTAGCCGGCAGGGCGACGGGGCCATCGGGTGATCCGGAACGCGGTCCTTCACCTCACGAACGAGCAGCCGCTCATGGCCGACCTGTTCGAGATGCCGTCGCCGACCGACGTCGGCCTCCTCTGCACCAACCTGCGGACGATGTCGGGGACGCGCCCGGTCTTCATCGACCGGATCGACTCCACGTTCTTCTTCCCGTACCGGAACATCCGCTTCATCGAGATCATGCCCGGGTCCGACGGCGGCGCGGTCGAGGCGGCGCCTGAGCCGAAGGCCGAGACACCGGCCCCCGAGGCCGTCGACGAGGACCTCGAGATCGACGAGGAGTTCCTCCGCCGCGTGCGCGAGGCCTGACGCCCCGCGACCCGCCGCCCGGCCGTCCGCTCCGCGCGGCTGGCGCTCGATGAACGGCCCGTGCAGGGGCCGGTGCTACACTCCCGCCCGATGCCGAAGCACCTGGTGATCGTCGAGTCGCCGGCCAAGGCGCGGACGATCGAGCGCTACCTCGGCGACGACTACCGCGTCCTGGCGTCCTATGGTCACGTCCGCGACCTTCCCGAGAACCCCGGCAAGGGCAAGTTCGGGGTCGACGTCGACAACGACTTCACCCCCGAGTACGTCGTGTCGGAGGACCGCCGCCGGCACGTCGATTCGATCGCCCGCGAGGCGAAGCGCTCGGACACGGTCTATCTCGCGACGGACCTCGACCGCGAGGGCGAGGCGATCGCCTGGCACGTCACCGAGGCGGCCGCCGTCCCGGCCGAGAAGACCCGGCGCGTCACGTTCAGCGAGATCACCGAGGGCGCGATCCGGCGCGCGTTCGCGAGTCCCCGCGCGATCGACCAGAACCTCGTGGACGCCCAGCAGACCCGCCGGATCGTGGACCGCCTCGTCGGCTACACCCTGAGCCCGCTCCTCTCGAGGAAGGTCCGCGGCGGCCTCTCGGCCGGACGCGTCCAGTCCGTCGCCGTCCGGCTCGTGGTCGAGCGCGAGCGCGAGATCGCGGCGTTCGTCCAGCGCGAGTACTGGACGCTCGAGGCGATCCTGGCGACCGACGCGGGCGAGACGTTCCCGGCGGACGTGGTCCGCCTCGACGGGGAGGCGCTCGAGATCCCCGACGGTGACGCGGCGGCGACGCACGTCGAGGCGCTCGAGGCCGTGCGCGCGCAGGTCACCGGCATCGGCAGCCGCGCCCAGAAGCGCAACCCGGCGCCGCCGTTCACGACGTCCACCCTCCAGCAGGAGGCCAGTCGCAAGCTCGGCTTCAGCCCGAAGCGGACGATGTCGATCGCCCAGCGGCTGTACGAGGGGATCGCCACGCCGGACGGCCAGGTCGGGCTCATCACGTACATGCGGACCGACTCGACGGCGATCGCCGGCGTCGCGATGGGCGAGGCGCGCGAGGTGATCGGGTCCCGCTACGGGGACCGCTACACGATGCCGAAGGGGCGGGTCTACCGGACGAAGGCGAAGGGCGCCCAGGAAGCGCACGAGTCGATCCGGCCGACGAGCTTCCGACGCGACCCCGACTCGCTCGCGTCGAGCCTGAAGCCCGAGGAGCTCCGCCTCTACCGGCTCATCTGGCAGCGGGCGATCGCGTCGCAGATGGCGTCGAAGGAGCTCGAGACGACGACGGTCGACCTGAGCGCCGGACGGTACGAGCTGCGGGCGAGCGTGACGCGGACGCTGTTCGACGGCTTCTCGCGCGTGTACACCGAGGGACGCGACGACGCGGCCGAGGAGGACGAGGAGGGTGGCCGGCTGCCGCAGCTCAAGGACGGCGACACCGTCGACGTCCGCTCGGTCGACCCGACGCAGCACTTCACCGAGCCGCCGCCCCGCTACACCGAGGCCACGCTCGTGAAGGCCCTCGAGGAGCACGGGATCGGGCGCCCGTCCACGTACGCGGCGACGATCTCGACGATCGTCGACCGCGGCTACGTCCGGGTCGAGGAGCGCCGCCTGCATCCCGAGCCGGTCGCGGAGATCGTCACCGACCTGCTTGTCACCCACTTCGGCGACTACGTCGACCTCGCCTTCACGGCGCGGATGGAGGAGGAGCTCGACGAGATCGCGCGCGGCGAGCGGGAGTGGGTCCCGCTCCTGCGCGCCTTCTACGGCCCGCTCCGCGAGCGCGTGGACGCGAAGCGCAAGGAGCTCCGGCGGCGTGACTTCACGACCGAGCCGACGGACGAGGTCTGTTCCGAGGGCCACCCGATGGTCATCCGGCTCGGCCGGAACGGCCGGTTCCTCGCCTGCTCGCTGTTCCCGGAGCACAAGGAATCGCGACCGCTGCCGGGCGAGGAGGGACCGCCGCAGCCCGGGGAAGGGGAGACCTGCCCGGAATGCGGCGAGGGCACGCTCACGGCGAAACGCGGCCGGTTCGGCCCGTTCGTCGGCTGCTCGCGGTACCCGGACTGCACGTACATCAAGCGCGAGGGTCCGCCGCCGCCGGAGCCGCTCGCGTTCGAGGTCCGCTGTCCGAAGAACGGCGACGGGATCCTCGTCGCGCGTCGCGCGCGGCGGACCGGCAACGTCTTCTGGGGGTGCTCCGCCTATCCGAAGTGCGACTACACCTCCAACCACGAGCCGCTCGGCGCCACCCACGACACGGACGGCGGAGCCGTGGCGCGTCACGGCGACGGGCTCCTCTGCCTGACCTGCGGCGCGACGATCGACGGAGCCCCGGACGGGGTGGTCGTCGGCGCGTCGATGACGGGCGGCCCCCCGAATCCTGCCGCGATCGCCCCGCGCGCCCGGTCAGGGCGCGGGCCGGGCGGGGGCCGGGGGCGCCGCGGCCGATCGAGCGGGGCGCGGGGGAGCGGGGGTCAAGACCCCGGCCGGCGGGCGCGACCGGCCGATCGCACCGCCGACGCGTGAAGGCGGGGTCCGCGACGCATCCTGCGCTCGCGCGCTACCTCGACAGCCTTGCCGCCCGCGACACCTCGGATCACACACGTCGCTCATACCGGGCGACGCTGATCGCGTATCTCGTCTGGCTCGAGGAGCGCGGGACGGACTGGCGCTCCCCGGCGCGCGGCGACCTGCGCGCGTACCTAGCCCGTTTGTCGGGAACCGCGGCCCGGACGTCGGTCGGACAGCGGCTCGCGGCGATCCGCTCGTTCCATCGCTGGGCTGCGCGAGAGGGGCTCGCTCCCGGCGACCCGTGGGGAGCGATCGCCACGCCACGGGCCCCCCGCCGCCTCCCGCGCGTGCTCGAGGTCGAACAGGTCGAGGCGCTCCTCGCGGCGGTCGACGCGGACCTGGGCGTCGCGGACCGCGCCCGCGACCCGAGCGTGGCGACGGCGATCGCGCTTCGTGATCGTGCCCTCGTCGAGGTCGCCTACGCCGCCGGGCTCCGGATCAGCGAGCTCGCGGCGGCGGACCTCGCATCGCTCGATCTGGCGCGGGCGCAGCTGAGCGTCGTCGGCAAGGGGCGCAAGGAGCGGATCGGCATCCTGGGACGGCCGGCCGTCGCGGCGCTCCGCGCCTATCTCGAGGACGGCCGGCCGGCGCTCGCCGCTCGCCGACCCGATCGCTCGCCGGAGCCGGACGCGGTGTTCCTCAACGGGCGTGGCGGCCCGCTCGGGGTGCGCGGGCTGCGCGGGCGGCTGGATCGCCTGCGCCGGCGCGCCGGCCTGCCGGTCGGGGTGTCGCCGCACACGCTGCGGCACTCCTTCGCGACCCATCTCCTGGACGGGGGGGCGGACCTGCGCGTCGTCCAGGAGCTGCTCGGGCACGAGAGCCTCGCGACCACGCAGGTCTACACGCATGTGTCGCCGGCGCGGCTGCGCGCCGCGTATCGCGAGGCGCACCCGCGCGCGCGGAGCTCCGGGCCTGCGGCGGACGGCGCCGACGATCCGTCCGGGACGCCCACGAGGTGACCCGCCAGCACGCCCTCGCCCGCGCCGGGATCATCGTCACCGGCGCATTCCTCGCATCGCGCTTCCTCGGCTGGGTCCGCCTCGTCGTCATCGGGACCGTGTTCGGGGCCGAGGGCGACCTCGACGCGTTCTTCGCGGCGTTCCGCCTGCCCGACCTCATGTTCCAGCTCGTGGCGGCCGGCGCCCTCGGGTCCGCGCTCATCCCGGTCCTCACCGGCTTGTTCGCCACGGACCGGACCGAGCATGCCTGGCGCGTCGCCTCGACGATCGCGAACGCGATGCTCGTCGGTCTCGTCGCGATCGGCGTCGTGCTCTTCGTCGCGGCTCCGCTCGTCGTCCCGGCGATCACCCCCGGCTTCGATGCGGAACGGGTCGAGCAGACGATCGGACTCACCCGGATCATGCTCGCGAGCCCGATCCTCCTCGCGCTCGGGGCGGTCGCGACGAGCGCGCTCCAGGCCCAGGACCGGTTCGCGGCCGCCGCGCTCGCGCCGATCGTCTACAACCTCGGGATCATCGGCGGGGCCGTCATCCTCGGCCCGTCGATGGGCGTCACCGGCGTCGCGATCGGGGTCGTCGGCGGTGCAGCCGGCCACCTCCTCGTCCAGCTCGCCCCGCTTCGTGCCGCCGGCTTCCGGTACCGGCCCGGTATCGACGTCGGGGATCCGCCGACCCGAGAGGCGATCACGCTGCTCGTGCCGCGCGCGATCGGGCTCGGCGCGAACCAGATCACGTTCATCGTCGCGACGACGCTCGCGAGCGGCCTCGGCATCGGGGCGATCACCGCCTACAACTTCGCCTTCGCCCTGCTCCAGCTGCCGGTCGGCGTGATCGGGGTGCCGCTCGGTGTGATCGTGTTCCCGTCGATGGCGCGAGACCTCGCGCGCGGTGCGCCGGCCGACTACGTGCGCCTCCTGACGCGCGCGCTCCGCCTGATCGTGTTCGTCATGGTCCCGATCACGGCGCTCGCGATGGTCCTGCGCCGCCCGATCGTGGCGATGCTGTTCGGGTACGGCCGCTTCGACGAGCGCGCGATCGAGCTCACCGCCGGCACGTTCCTGTTCTTCCTCGCCGGCCTCACCGCGCACGCCGCGATCGCGATCCTCGCCCGCGCGTTCTACGCGCGCCGCGACACACGCACCCCGGTCCTGGCCGCGCTCCTCGCGGTCGCGGTGAACTCGTCGCTCGCGATCCTGCTCGCCGGCCCGGTTGGTCTGCCGGGCATCGCGATCGCGATCGCGGTCGGGGCGTGGCTCGAGGCGGCCGTCCTGCTCGCGATCCTGCGCAGCCGCGAGTCGGGGATCGCGGTCGCGGGGCTGGCGCGGGCCCTCGCGACCTCGATCCTGGCCGCCGTCGGCGCCGCCCTCGTGGCGCTCGGCGTCCTCGTGGCGCTCGGTGGCGACGACCCGGGGTCCGACCGGATCGCGCTCATCCTCCGGACGGCGGTCGCGGCCGCGTCCGGGGTCGGGACGTACATCGCCGCCGCGCTCGTGTTGCGCATCCCCGAGCTGCCCTCCACCATCGGGGTCATGCGCGACATCGTCCAGCGCCGCCGGCCGTCGTGACGGCGTCGCCTCGCGGCACCCCGGCCATCGACGAGCCCACGACCGGCGAGCCCGGCGGGGCTGGCGGGTCCGTCACGGGCGACGCCGCGAGGATGGGCGCGATGGGAGGCCCGGCCGGCGATGCCTCCGCCTGGGACGCGTTCGTCGCCGCGAGCGACCCCGGGTCCTACCTCCAGACGACGCCCTGGGCGGCCGTCAAGGCGGTGAACGGCTGGGACGCCGTCCGTCTCCACGCGAACGGGATCGGCGCCCAGGTCCTCCTTCGTCGGCCGCGCCCGCTCCCCTGGGCGTTCGCGTACGCGCCGCGAGGGCCCGTCGCTGGCGACTGGTCGCCGGCGTCGATCGAGGCGTTCACCGGGCTTGTCCGGGAGCGTCTCCGCGCACGCTCCGGCCGCGTCTCGCATCTCAGGATCGATCCGGAGATCGAGCTCGACGGTCCACACGACCCGTCCGGGTCGCTCCGCGCGGCCCTGCGCCACGCCGGCTGGCGGTCGGCGCCGCCGATCCAGCCGAACGCGACGCGGATGATCGACCTGCGCGCCGACGAGGCCGCCCTGTGGGGCGACCTGCGCAAGAAATGGCGCCAGTACGTGAACAAGGCGCGCTCGACGGGCGTTCGGGTCGTCGACGCCGACGCGGACCGACTCGGCGAGTTCTACGCGATCTACCGCGAGACCGCGGAGCGGGCCGGCTTCCTCATCCGCGTCGAGCAGGCCTATCGCGACGTGTTCGAGGCCTTCCGCGCGCACGGGATGGCCCGCCTGTTGTTCGCGGAGTCTGCCGAGGGCGAACCGCTCGCGACGCTCCTGCTGGTCCGCGCCGGCGGGCGCGTCGTCGAGCCGTACGGCGGGATGACCGGGCCCGGCGCGGACCTGCGCGCGAACTACCTCCTGAAGTGGGAGGCGATCCGCTCCTCGCGCGAGCAGGGCGCGACGAGCTACGACCTGTGGGGGCTCGCGCACGCGGGGATCGCCCACTTCAAGACCGGGTTCGGCGGCCGCGAGGTGCGTTACATCGGGGCCTGGGACCTGGTCCTCGATCCGCTCGGACGGGCGACCTACGACGTCGCGCAGCGGAGCCGGGTGTGGATCGCCCGTCGGCGCCGCGGGCTGCGCGGCGGAGCCGGAGCCGGCGCCTCGGAGTTCGGGGGAGACGCGTGACGGTCACGTTCCGCGAGGCGACGAAGGACGAGCGCGACGCCTGGGACGATCTCACGGTCCACGTCGGCGGTGGACACGTCTACCAGTCGCGGGCATGGGCGGAGCACCGTGCGGCGTCCGGGTGGCGGCCCGCGTATCTCGTGGCGTCGGACGGGTCGGCGGTCCTGGCGCTCAGCAGGCCGTGGCCGTTCATCGGCGGAGCTGGTGCGTACCTCCCGCGCGGCCCGGTCCCGGCCGGTTCGGGCGATGCGATGGCGGCGCGCCTGGACGGGGCCGCCGCCTGGCTGGCCGCGCACGGTGTCGACGTCGTGGCATCCGACGCCGAGGTTCCGTCCGCGACCGGATACGGCGCACTCGTCGCGGCGCTCGGCTTCCACCCGATCCCCGAGATCCAGCCGTCGCGCCACCGGATGTCGCTCGACCTCGGCGGGCAGCCGGACGAGGCGGCCGTTCGGTCGGGGTTCGCGAAGGCGACGCGCCAGCGGATCGCCGCCGCCGAGCGCGAGGCGTTGGCGATCGTGCGTCACGATCGCCTCGCGGTCCCCGCCGACGACCTCTTCGCCCCCGAGGGGGGCGACACGGCGCATGCGCTCGACACGTTCGCGACGCTGCTCATCTCGACGGGTCACCGCGTCGGCTTCCGGATCGGCGATCCGGCTGCGTTCCGCGCGTGGTGGAAGGCCGCCCATGCGGCCGGCCATCTCGTGCTCCTCGAGGCGCTCGTCGATGGCGTGCCGATCGCGGGGCTCGTCCTGTACCGTCACGGCGGCCGGCTTTCGACGGTCCACTCGGCGGACGACCCCGCCGCACGCCGCGCCCATCCGGGCGCGATGCACCTCCTTCGCTGGCGGGCGATCCAGCTGGCTCTCCGCGAGGGCCGCGCGGAGATGGACCTTGGCGGGGTCGACGTCGCGCCCGACCACACCCTGCCCGTGGAAGGCTCCCCGACATGGGGCCTGTACGAGCACAAGCGCTCGTTCGGGGCATCGTGGGTCGAGATGACCGGGGCTCGGGAGCGCGTGATCCGGCCGGCCCGCTACGCGCTCGGACGCCTGACCGGGCGACTGCGCCGGGTGGGCGGCCGATGACGGACGATCGCCGCGGCATCGCTGCCCGGATCGCCGCCGCCGAGCCGGCGGAACCACGCGCGCTCGCGGATCTCGTGGCGCGCCTCGACGCCGACGACCACCGGACGGACGCGGCGACCTCCGTGCCGCTCGCGAGCATCGCTGGCACCCTCGTGCGGGGCGTCACGTTCGATTCGCGGCTCGTCGGGCCGGGGAGCCTCTTCGTGGCCATCCCCGGCGCCCGTGCGGACGGCCACGACTTCGTGGCAACGGCCGCCCGTGCGGGTGCTGCCGCGGCGCTCGTCGAGCGGGTCGTCGACGACGCGGCGATCCCGCAGGTCGTCGTCGACGCGACACGCCCGGCGCTCGCGAGCGCCGCCGCATGGTGGTACGGCGATCCCTCCGCTGAGCTCGCGGTCGTCGGCATCACCGGCACCGACGGGAAGACGACGACGTCGTTCCTCGCGGTGGCCGCGCTCGATGCGGCCGGCGTCTCCTCGGGGCTGATGGGCACGGTCGAGACGAAGATCGGCCCCGATCGCGAGGCGAACCCGGCCCACGCCACGACGCCCGAGGCGCCGCTCCTCCAGGCCGCGCTGCGGGCGATGGTGCAGGCCGGCGACCGCGCCGCGGTCATCGAGACGACGTCGCACGGCCTCGCCCTCCACCGCGTCGACCGGATCGCATACGACGTCGCGATCCTCACGAACCTCAGCCACGAGCATCTGGAGTTCCACGGCACGTTCGAGGCCTACCGGGCGGCCAAGGTGTCAATGTTCGAGCGTCTCGGGACGGTCCCGGCGGAGCCGTCGAAGGCCGCACGGCCGTGGCCGCGGACGGCCATCGTCAACATGGACGACCCGAACGCCGCGTGGTTCACGGGTGCCGCCCACCGCGGCGGGGCCCGTGTCATCGGCTACGGGGCCGCGGACAAGTCGGACGTGCGCCTGGGACGCGTCGAGGACCTCCCCGCCGGGGTGCTCGTCGCGTACGACGCGCCGTCCGGCCCGGCGAGCGTCAGCCTCCGGCTGAGCGGCCGCTTCAACGCCTACAACGCACTCGCCGTCGTCGCGCTCGGCGAGGCGATGGACCTCGATCCGGCCGCCGTCCGCGCCGGTCTCGCGTCCCTCGAGCGGGTCCCGGGGCGCATGGAACGGATCGTCGTGGGCCAGCCGTTCGAGGTCATCGTCGACTTCGCGCACAGCCCGGCGTCGCTCGAGGCCGTCCTCGACGAGCTCGGGCCGGCCGCCGCCGCGCGCG
>JBFKVO010000009.1:0-9925 GCA_041639095.1 Candidatus Limnocylindrales bacterium
TACGTCCCCGGCCGGTCGCCGACGAGGTAGGCGAAGAAGGTGAGCGGCTCCGCGAGCGGTCCGGACGCGTAGACGGCGAGGTCGCCGACGACGTCGGGCTCCGGCAGCTCGCCGGCAAGGAACTCGACGTTGTACTCGGCGGGCAGCGCGACCGACACGCGGCTGCCCGGCGTCGCGTCCGTCCCGAACGCCCAGATCGGGAAGCTGACGACCGTCGTCCCGATGCGGACGTCGCGGTTCCCGGCGCCGCCGGGGTCGACGAGGTCGAACTGGAGGACGAACCCGGTCGATTTGCCGGACGCGAGCCGCGCCCCGAAGTCGATGCGCAGGAGCGTGTGATCCTCGCGCTCGGCGTTGACGACGACCTTCGGCGTGCCCGCGTCCCCGGTGATCCGGAAGCCGCTCGTGCCGGGCAGGACGGCGAGGAACGCCCGGTCGAAGTAGAAGCGGCGCGTCGCGGTGTCGCGCAGGTGGTTCGTGGCGGTGATCCGGACCGTGACGTGGACCCGCCGCTCCTCGGCGACGACGTCGTAGCGCGCATCGGTGACGAGCGTGAGGTCCGGTCCACCGTGCTGGGCGGCGAGGACGGGCGGCGGGACCGCCACGATCCCCGGGAGTGCGGCCAGGACCAGGAGCAGGGCGAGCAGCGTCGCCGTGACGCCTCGGGCGGCCGATCGTCCGGGCGCGCACACGCCGGTCGGCGCCCTCACCGCTCGAAGAGCTCCGGGAGCCTCGGCGCGTAGCGCTCGATGAGCGCCCGATTGCGGTGGATCCGCTCGCCGAGGTCCGCGGGGATCGTGCCTCCGATCCACAACCACTCGGCCGTCTCCTCGAGCAGGCGGTCGGCGACACCGAGCAGGCGGACGAGGGCCGTGCCCACGACGTCGCGGTCGAGGCCCGTCGGCCCGAGCTCGGCGGCGAGCGTCGGCCGGCCGTCCTCGGCGAGCGAGAACTTCACGAACGGGAACTCGTCGTTCCAGCGCAGGAGTCGCCGATAGGCCTTGCGCAGCATGTCGCCGAGCGGCGGCGCGAAGTGGACCCAGCAGATGACGCCGAGGGCCGGATCGAGGATCACCGTCACCGGCAGGTCCGGCCGGCGGCGACCGTCGAGCACGAGGTCCCAGGCGGCGACACCCTCGCGCTCGATGCGCGGCCCCGGCACGAGGTCGAGCTCGGCGAGCCAGCGCTCGACGTCCTCGGGGCGCACCGGCGCGGCGCGCGGGTCGGATGGCATGGCGGGCAGTCTACCCGCGATCCTCGCCGGCGCCCGGCGTCCGCAGTCCGGGGCGGGGACCGGCGGCGGTCCGCCGCGCGCGAGCGCTCAGTCCGCCGCGCCCGACGCCGCGGGCAGGGCCCGGCGGCCGGATCGGCGCGCGTCGGGGGCCCGCTCGACCGACGCCCCTGCCTTCACCGTCCGTGTCGAGAAGTCGGTCGAGCGGACCTTCTCGCCGATCCTCACGTTGCGGCCGATCCGCGCGCCACGGGGGATGACCGAGCGCTTGCCGACGACGGTGATCCCGGTGTTGAGGCGCCCCGGCTCCTGCCGGTTCGGCGTGTCGTCCGGTCCGTGGCCGACGAGGGCGCCCTGGCCGACGACGACCTCCTTGTCGACGATCGCCCGGTCCACGACCGCGCCAGCCCGGATGACGGTGTCGAACATGACGATCGAGTCGCGCACGACGGCGCCCATGTCCACGCGCACCCCCGGTGAGAGCACCGAGTTGACGACGGTGCCGGCGATGACGCAGCCGTGGCTGATGAGGCTGTTGTGGACCTGGGCCGTCGTCGAGATCCGGGCGGGCGCTCGCTCCTCGGACTTCGTATGGATGACCCAGTCCTTGTCGTACAGGTCCAGCTCGGGGTTCTCGGCAAGGAGCGCGAGGTTCGATTCCCAGTAGGACTGGATCGTGCCGACGTCCTGCCAGTACCCGTCGAAGCGGTAGCCGAAGACGCGCGCGCCGCCCTCGAGCATCGCCGGGATGACATGGCGTCCGAAGTCGATCCGCTCGTCGTCGAGCCACTGGCGAAGCGCGCGCTTCGAGAAGACGTAGACGCCCATCGAGGCGAGATCGCTCTTCGGCTGCTTGGGCTTCTCCTGCCACTCGGTGACCCGGTCACCGTCGTCGATGGCGAGGATGCCCATCCGTGTCGCGTCGGCGATCGGGACGCGGCGGACGGCGATCGTCACGTCGGCGCGTCGTCGCTTGTGGGCCGCGACGAACGGCTGGTAGTCCATCTTGTAGATGTGGTCGCCGGCGAGGACGAGGATCGTGTCGGCGTCCTCGTGCTCGAGCACGTTGAAGTTCTGGAGCACCGCGTCGGCCGTGCCCCGGTACCACTCCGCGACCTTGCCGCGCCGGATGTACGGCTGGAGGAGCTTCACGCCGCCCGTGGCCCGATCGAGATCCCACGGACGCCCGAGGCCGATGTGGTCGTTGAGCGAGCGCGGGTTGTACTGGGTCAGGACGAGGACGTTGGTGATGTCCGAGTTCACGCAGTTCGACAGCGTGAAGTCGATGATCCGGTACTTGCCGCCGAACGGGACCGCGGGCTTCGCGCGGAGCGACGAGAGGATCGAGAGGCGTTCGCCCTCGCCCCCGGCGAGGATGATGGCCATCGTCCGCTTCACGGGCGGGTCCCCTCCTGTGACGTGGCCGGCGCGACCGACGTCCCGATGCTACAGGAAGAGGCGCGGGTTCACGAACTTGTCGTCGAACTCGACCATCCAGTGGAGGTGCGGCCCGGTCGTCCGTCCGGTCAGCCCGTTGTAGCCGATGACCTGGCCCTGCTTCACGGTCTGGCCGGCCTTCACCGGGATGGGATGGCGCCGGTTGTCGAGGTGCGCGTACCAGGTCAGGAGGCGCGTCGAATGGGCGATGACGACGATCCACGCCTTCGGCGACGGGTCGAACGGGTTCGGCCCGGCGAACACCACGGTCCCGGCGCCGGCCGCCTTCACCGGCGTGTAGAGCGGCGCCGCGATGTCGATCCCCTTGTGGAAGTGGCGGCAGTTGCCGAGCGGCGGCTCCCACGCGAACCCCGTGCAACCGTATTCCTGGGTGACGGTCCCGGCCATCGGCCACGTCAGCGTCCCGTTGTAGACCGACGGGATCCGCCCCTGCTGCGACTGGCGGGCGACGATCTCCTTGATCTGCTTCGCCAGCGCCGCCTGCGCCGCGGCCGCCTTCGCGATCGCCGCTTCGAGCGCGTTCTTGTCGGCCGCCATGGTGCGGAACTGGGCCTGCTGCTGGGCGAGGGCACGGGCGGTCCGCTCCTCGAGCGACTCGAGCTTCTTGCGGGTCTTCTCGAGGTCGGCGTGCTGGCGGTCGAGGAGGGCCTTCTTCTCGGCGGTCTCGAAGCGGAGATCCTCCGCCTGGCGGCGGGACGCGACGACGCTCGCGTGGATCGTCGCGAGCGTCTCCTGGTCGCGCACGATCTGCTCGGCCAGCGCCTTGTCCTGCTCGCCGATGTCGAGGTAGTAGCCGACCTCGGTCAGGACGTCCGTGAAGTCGGCGCCGGAGAGGACGGTCTCGAGGAGCGACGTCCGGTCGGTGTCGTACGCGTTGCGGATCCGCTCCGCGAGCAGCGCCTTGCGCGCCGCGAGCTCCGCCTTCTTCTCGTTCTCGCGCTGCGTGAGCCGGACGAGCTGTGTGTCCATCGCCTGGAGCTGGGTGACGAGCCCCTCGTACGCCTCCTGGGTCGCAGCGGCCTGGGCGACGACGTCGGCGACCTGTTCGCGGACCGCGGCGAGGTCGGCGTTGAGCGCATCGAGGGCCGCGTCCGTCGCGCGGATCTTCGCCGCGAGCGTCTTCTGCTGGTCGGTGAGGGCGCTCACCTGGGCCTTCTGGGAGGCCACCTGGCGCTGGAGCGCCTTCTGCTGGGCGATCGCGTCGGCAAGCTCGTCGCCCGCGACGGGCGCCGCGGGCGACGCGGCGAACAGCCCGCCGAGCAGCGCCGGCAGGAGGACGAAGAAGAGGATCCGGCGACGGGCCCGCGCCGACCGGCGGGGTCCGGGTTCCCACGACCACCCGCGGTGGCCGCTGGCGGAGCGCATCACGTTGGCGAGATCACTGTGCGAGCAGTTCTCCGTATCGCGTCCCGAGGGGCGCGGGTGCGGCGACGCCCGCCGGTTGATCCGCCGTCCAGACGCGGGCACAGGCCTCGGGACGACACCGGCTCGGGCCACAGGATAGCAGGCCCGTCCATCGTGGCCGGCCGATCGCGCCGGCATGACCGCCCCGGGGTTCACGGGTCAGGCCGGGACGAGCATCCCCCAGACGGCGGCGACGATGAGGAACGGGCCGAACGGGACGTACGAGCGCCGCGTGATCCGCCGCGTCGCGAGGAGGCCGCCGAGGACGACGACGACGAGGAGGGCCGCCCCGAGGAGGCCGGTCAGCTCGCGCACGAACCCGAGCATGAGCCCGACGCTCACGAGGAGCTTCACGTCGCCCAGGCCGAGCGCGCCGGGCCCGAACGGGATGGAGGGCAGGTAGACCGCGGCGGGGATGACGATCGCGGCGACCACCGGGCCGAGCATCCCGGGCCAGCCGCCCTCGACGAGCGGGTTGAGACCGAGGAAGCCGACCGCCGCCGCATACGGGATGAGCGGCAGGGTGATCACGTCCGGCAGGAGGCGCTGGTCGAGGTCGGTCGCGAACAGGAGGACCAGCGGGACGACGTACAGGCCGAGCACGACGAGGTCCCGCGGGTCGTCACCGTGGACGCGCGTGACGAGGGCGAGCGACGCGGCGCCGAAGACGACGGTCGCGAGCGTGCGCCAATCGAGCGCCCGGACCGACCCGTCCTCGTGGGCCGGCCAGCGCGCCCCGATCCGGTCGGCGGCGAGGCCCCACGCCGCGCCGGCGATCGCGGCGACGACCGTGGCGAGCGACTCATCCATCGGCTCGGCCCGATGCCCGCCGGAGCGGCGGCCGCCTCAGCTCGCCCCGGCGAGCGCCAGCTCGACGAGCGTGGCGTGGGTCACGCCGGTCGCCCCCCGGGCGGCGTACGGGGTGGCTTTCCGGAAGTAGCCGGTCCCGCCGATGTCGAGGTGCGCCCACGGCACCGTCGCGAACTCGCGCAGGAAGATGCCGCTCTTCACGAGCGAACCCTCGGCGCCGCCCGAGTTCTGGATGTCGCCGTACCAGCTGTCGAGCTCCGCGCGGTACTCGTCGACGAGGGGCAGCTGCCAGTAGCGCTCGCCGGCCCGCTCCGCCGCAGCCGTCACGTCGGCGAAGAACGAGGCCGGGTTCGCGAACCCGCCGGTCACGAGGTGGCCGAGGGCGCGCGAGACGGCGCCGGTCAGTGTCGCGACGTCGACGAGGTGGGTGGCACCGAGGCGCTCCGCGTACGTCATCGCGTCGGCGAGGATGAGGCGGCCCTCGGCATCGGTGTTGATGATGTCCACCCACGTGCCGTTCATCGCCCGGACGATGTCGCCCGGCCGCGTCGAGCGGGGGCCGGGCATGTTCTCGACGGCCGGGGCGAGCCCCAGGAGCGGCGTCCCGGGCGCCAGGCGCGCGACCGTCGCCATCGCGGCGATGACCGTGCACGCGCCAGCCTTGTCCATCTTCATCTCGTCCATCTTGTCGGCGGCCTTGATCGAGATGCCGCCCGAGTCGAAGCAGACGCCCTTGCCGAGGATCGCGAGGTGGCGGCCGAGCGCGTCGTGGGCCTTCTCGGGGCCGGAGCGCATGACGATCATCCGTGGCGGGTTGTCGCTCCCCTTCCCGACGGCGAGGAACAGGTTCATGTCGAGCTCGGCCGCGCGCTCGGGGCCGATGACGTCCATCCACAGGCCGTGGCGCTCGGCGAGCGTCCAGGCCTCCTCGGCGAGGAGCTCGGGGCTGAGGTCGTTGGCCGAGCGGTTCGCCAGCGTGCGGGCGAGGTTCGTGCCCTCGCCGACGATGACGCCGCGCTCGGCGGCCGCGGTCAGCCCGGCTGCGTCGCCGGCACCGCTCACGAGGATCAGTTCGTCGAGCACGGGGGGTGCGCCCTTCACGTCGTCGCGGTAGATGGCGGCCGGCTCGTAGGACCCCTCGACGACGCCACGCGCGACGAGGCTCGCGACGGTCTCCGGGTCGCCGCCGAGGGCCGTCGCGAGCGGGTCGAGCCAGATCGCCAGCCGGCGCACCGTCCGCCCGCCGAGACGCCGCTCGGCGGCCGCGGCGACGCGGACGACGGTCTCGCGATCCACGTCCCCGGCATCGCCGGCCGAGACGACGAGCAGGCGGCCCGCGGCGGACTCGCCGGCCGGGGCGAGCGTGGTTCCGTAGCGGTCCGTCGCGAGCTCGCCGAACGTGACGAGCGCGGACAGCTCGCCGCCGGACCGACGGTCGAGCTCGCCGAGCGGTCCGTCGGTGGCGAAGGCCCCGACGAGGGGCACGGCGAGGACGTCGGCAGCGACGTCCCACGGCGGGTCGGTGACGACACGAACGAGCACTGGGCTGGGTCCTCCGGGCGGGCTCCGCGCGCGGGCGAGGCGCGGGCAACGGGATCGCGGCGCAGTGTACCCGACCGGCGATCGGCGCCGCCGAGGACGATCCCGTCCCGGCGACGGCACGACCCGGCCGTCAGGGAGCCGCGGACGCCCCCTCGACGGCGAGCGCGAGACGCCCGCGCGCCTGCTCGATCGCGATGACGGCCTGGTTGAGGCCGCCTCGGCCGATCTCGGCCATGATCACGACGAGGCCGCGCGTGTCGGGCGGCAGATCGCGACGCGCCGCCTCCTCGGCCTCGAACGCGGCGCGGATCTCCGGCGTGATCCGTCCGCGGGCCTCGCCGAGGAGCTCGTACAGGCGCCGGAGCGCCTCGTCGTAGGTCCGGTTCCGGCGGATCCACTCATCGAGGATCGTCACGTCCGTGGTGTTCGCGAGCTGGTCCCGCAGCTCGTCGGCGGCGTCGAGCATCGCGAGGGCCGCGTCGATCGTCGCGACCGCCTCGTCGTACTTCGCCGACCGGCCGAGTTCGGCTCCGGCGGCGGTCGTCGGGTCATGGCCGAGGAGGAGGTCCGTCAGGCGACTCGCGGCGAGGCTCACCGACACCAGCCGCGACCAGGCAGCGTTCAGCCCCTCGGTCGCGGCGAGCGCGTCGACGAGCGCGGCCCGACGGGCGCGCAGGTCCGCCGAGTAGCGGATCGCCGCGTCCGCCTCGGCCCCGGGCAGGTCGGTGACCGTCCGCCGGAGCGCGGCCGCGTCGGCGGCGATCCGGGCGACGAGCACCGACCCCTCGTCACGGGTCGCATCGAGCGCCTCGAGATCACGGGCGATCATCGCCGTCAGCGCCGACCGAGCGAGCCCCGCGAGGGTCTCGACCTCGCCGGCGACGACGGCGAGCTCCGCAGTCGCGTCGTCGAGCTGGGCGCCCAGGGCTCGGTCGCCGGCCCAGGTCAGCTCGGCGCGCGAGGGTGTCCCCGGTGGGTGGGCCATCCCGGCGACGATCCCCGCCGACCCGAGGGCAAGGGCCGCCACCGCCAGGAGCCACGCGACGCCGACCACGATGCGGCGGCCGACATTGCTCACGGCCGCATCGTAGCATCGTGCGATGGCCGGACCCGGTTCCGATCCCTGGATCGCCACGATGCCCAAGGCCGAGTTGCACCTGCACCTCGACGGGTCCGTGCTCGTCGAGACTGCGCTCGACCTCGCGCGGACGCGGAGCGTGGACGCGCCGCGCGACGCGGCCGGGATGCGGTCGCGGCTCGTCGCGCCGGCGCGCTGCGCCGACCAGGCGGAGCTCCTCCGCGCGTTCGAGCTCCCGATCGCGCTGCTCCAGGACGCCGACGCGCTCGCGCGGGTCACGGCCGAGCTCGTCGTCGCGAAGGCCGCCGACGGGGTGCGCTACGTCGAGATCCGCTGGGGTCCCCTGCTGCACACGGCGCGCGGTCTCCCGGTCGAGGAAGGGATCGCCGCGGTCTGCGACGGGGCCGCTCGCGGTGCGGACGAGGCGGCGGCGGCGGGCACGCCGATCGTCGCCCGGCTGATCTGCACGGCGCTCCGATCACACGGCCCCGCCGACAACGTCCGCCTCGCCGAGACCGCCGCGCGCTTCCGCGACCGCGGCCTCGTCGGCTGGGACCTCGCGGGGCCCGAAGCGGCCTTCCCGGACGCTCGCGCACACGCGCGCGCGTTCGATGCCGCGCGGGCCGACGGCCTGCGGATCACCGTCCACGCAGGCGAGTGGGGCGGCGCAGCGCAGGTGCGCGCGGCGCTCGCGCTCGACCCGGAGCGCATCGCCCACGGGCCGGGCGCGATCGACGACCCGGCACTCATGCATGAGCTCATCGCACGTCGCGTGACCCTCGATCTCGCTCCCACGTCGAACGTCCAGGCCGGGATCGTCCCGTCGGTCGCGGAGCACCCGATCGTGCGCCTCCACCGCGCGGGGGTGCCGGTCACCCTCTCGACCGACGACCTGACGGTGTCGGACCTCACGCTGTCCGAGGAGTACCGCCGCGCGCTGACCGACATCGGGCTCTCGCCCGAGGAGCTGTGGGCGATCGACCGCCACGCCCTCGACGTGGCATTCGCCGACGAGGCGACGCTCGCCCCGGTCCGTGCCGAGTTCGATGCCTGGGCCGCGGCGGCGCTCGAGCCGGGGGCCGACTCGCCGACCGGTGGTCCCTAGCGCGCTGCGTCGCCGGTCGGCGTCCCGGAGGCGGCTCCTGCGAAGCGGTCGAGGATCGCCGCGAGCTCATCGGCATCGTGGGCGACCGCGTCCGGGCGCTCCCCGTCCGGCAGCGCGTCGTGCTGCTCGCGCGTCGTGACGCCGGTGAGCATGAGGATCGCCCGCGCGCCGACCGCGTGGGCGGCGGCGATGTCCGTGTCGAGGCCGTCGCCGATCATCACGGCGTCCGCCGCCGACCGGCCGACCGTCGCGGCGGCGACCTCGAGGAGGTGCGGACCGGGCTTGCCGATGACGTCCGGGGCCACGCGCGTCGTGGCCTCCACCGCGGCGACGATGCTCCCGGCGCCGGGTCGGAGCCCGCGCTCGGTCGGATAGACGGGGTCGCGATTCGTCGCGATGAACCGGGCGCCGGCCCGGATGCAGTCGGCCGCGGCCGCCAGGCGCAGGTAGGTGACCTGGGGATCGAGTCCGACGACGACCACATCGGGCTGCCCGGCGGCCGCCCAGCCGTCGATCCCCTCCTGGCTCATCCGCGTGGCGGCGTGGCCCGCCGTCACGACCTCGAGCCCGACGTCGCGCAGCTCGCGCTCGAGCCCGCCGGCCCCGACGGCGAGGACCCGGCGCGCCTCGGGAAGGGTGCGCGCGACATGGAGGGCGGTCGCGCGCGGCGCCGACACGACCCGGTCGGCGGTCACCGGGGCACCCAACGTCTCGAGCCGGGCGACGTAGTCGGCGCGGTAGTGCATCGAGTTGTTCGTGACGTAGACGACGTCGTCGCCGGCGGCGGCCCGCGCGGCGAGGACGGCCGCCACGCCGGGGACGGGTTCGGCGCCGCGATAGACGACGCCGTCGAGATCGACGAGGAGGAGCATCGCGCCGATCGTAGCCGGTTAGGATCGTCGCGTGACCCGATCGGCACGCCCCTCCGACCCGCTCGCCGGCACCGAGCTCGTGCTCGTCGATGCGAACAACCTGCTCCATGCCCTCGGCCGCGTTCCCGAAGCCGGTGGCGCGCGCGCGTATGTCGCGCAGCTCCGAGCCGTGATCCCGGCGCCGGCGCGGATCGCGCTCGTGTTCGACGGCCGGGGCGATCCCGGGATGCGTGCAGCACGCATCGCGAGCGGCGTGGACACCGAGTTCGCGGGCCGTCGGACGGCCGACGACGTCATCGCCGACCGTGTCGAGCTCGAGGCACGCGCCGGTGGCCCCGTCGCCGTGGCCGCGATCCTCGTCGTCAGCGACGATCACGAGCTTCGCGAGCGGGTCCGCGCGCGCGGCGCGCGAACGGCACGCGCGA
>JBFKVO010000010.1:0-9891 GCA_041639095.1 Candidatus Limnocylindrales bacterium
CGCCGCGCCGGCGCGGTACTCGATCGCCCGGACGAGCGTCGCCGACGGTTCGACGCCGAGCTCGGCCCGGAACCGCTCGATGATCGTGGCGAGGTACCGGCGCGCCTGCTCGCGATGCCCGGCCGCAGCGTGGGCGCGGATCAGCAGCGCCTGCGCCTCCTCGTCGAACTCGTCGATCGCGACGAGCCGCGTGCCGAGCTCGATCGCCGCGACCGCGTCGCCGGCGGCCAGGCGCGCGGTCGCCGCCTCGCGCAGGATCGCCGCCGACAGGCCGGCTGCATGCCGGCGCTCGGCCAGCAGCCAGGCGTCGAACGCCGGGCTGGCCTCCGGATCGCTGTCCTCGAGCAGCTCGCGCCCGAGGCCCGGCAGGCGGAGGGCGTCGACCCAGGTGCCCGACGCGAGGACCCGCACGTCGACGACGGCGCCCTTCGGCAGGTCCAGGACGACGGGGTCGTCCCCGATCCGCGTCGCGGGTGTGAGGAGCTTCCGCAGTCGCGCCAGGTTCCAGCGGAGCGCGCCATACGGGTCGTCGGCCTCGGGGAAGAGCAGGTCGACGAGGGCCTGGCGCGTCGGCGGCTGGTCGGAGAGGAGCAGGAGCGCGAGGAGCGCCCAGGCCTTCCGGCCACGTGGGGCGGCCTGCGTCGAGCCCGCCAGCGTGACTGATGGACGGCCGAGGAGATGGATCGAGAGCGTCACGGTGGCCCTATCCTGCGCCCTCGTGGCCGTGGCCGACAACCGCGCTCAGATCCGGGCGCCGGTGGCGCGGCCGATCTCCGTCTCGTCGATCGAGCCGAGCTGCATCGCCCGCGTGAACGCGGCGGCGCGGTCGCGGAGCCCGGCGAACGTGCCGCTCACCCGGGCGAACGAGGTCCGGACGCCGTGCCCGGCGTCGCTGGAGGTCTTCCGAAGGATCGTGGTGCCGGTGGTCGTCATCGTGGTGAGTCCCTTCTGTCTGTGTCCCGTCCGTGCGGGTATGGGGATCACCTTGCGAGGCGCGCGTGTGACGAAGCGTGTGACGCTCGCGACCTACTCCGCCTCCGCGTCGAGATCGTCCGTGGCCGGTTCCGCGAGTTCCCGGGCGACGCGGCCGGCCACGTCCGGGTCGAAGCCGTGGCGGGCGAGGAGCGCATACGCGCGCTGCCGGCGCGAGCGTGGGTCCGCGATCCGCCGCAGGGCCGCGGCGTTCCGCTCGATCAGACGCCGCGCCGCCGCCTCGTCGACGTCATCGGCCGCGTCGCTTCCCGTTCCGCGTCGGTCCTCCATCGCCGCATCGATCACCGATCGTTCGAGACCCTTCAGCACGAGCTCGCGTCGGAGCGCCCGCTCGCCGCGCGGATGGGCCCGGTCGCGCGAGGCGACCCAGGCGGCCGCGAACGCCGCGTCGTCGAGGATGCCGAGCTCCGTGAGGCGCGTGATGGCTCCGTCCACGAGGTCGGACCGGTAGCCGTGCTCGGTGAGCCGCCGGCGGACCTCAGCTTCGGACCGCTGGCGCGCCTCGAGGAACCGCAGCGCGGCATCGAGCACGGTCGCCGGGTCGTCGACCGCGGCGTTGCGGGCGCGCCGCTCGGCGGGGGTCACGCGGGAGCGGCGGCGGTCGCCGCGCCGCTGGACGTCGGTCATCGCCGGTCGGTCAGCGCGCCTCCTCGATGCCCTCCACCGGCACGACCGCGTCGACCATCTTCGCCCGGATCTGGCGCTCGATCTCGGCGGCGACCTCGGCGTTCGCCTTCAGGAACTCCTTGGCCGCCTCACGGCCCTGCCCGAGGCGCGTGTCGGCGAACTGGAACCAGGCACCGGTCTTGGCCACGACGTCCATCGCGACCCCGACGTCGAGGAGGCCGCCCTCCTTGGAGACGCCCTCGCCGTACATGACATCGAACTCGGCGACGCGGAATGGTGCGGCGACCTTGTTCTTCACCACCTTGACGCGGACGCGGTTGCCGACGGACTCGGTGCCGGTCTTGATCGTCTCGATGCGGCGGATGTCGAGCCGGACGCTCGCGTAGAACTTCAGCGCGCGGCCGCCGGGCGTGGTCTCGGGATTGCCGAACATCACGCCGATCTTCTCGCGCAGCTGGTTCGTGAAGATGAGCGCGGTGTTCGAGCGGCTCACCGCACCCGTCAGCTTGCGCAGCGCCTGGCTCATGAGCCGCGCCTGGATGCCGACGAACGAGTCGCCCATCTCGCCCTCGATCTCGGCGCGGGGCACCAGGGCGGCCACCGAGTCGACGACGACGATGTCGACGCCGCCCGAGCGGATGAGCGTCTCGGTGATCTCGAGCGCCTGCTCGCCGGTGTCGGGCTGCGACACGAGGAGCTCGTCGACGTTCACGCCGCACGCCCGCGCATAGCCGGGGTCGAGCGCGTGCTCCACGTCGATGAACGCGGCCACGCCGCCCTTGCGCTGCCCCTCGGCGATAACGTGCTGGCAGATCGTCGTCTTGCCCGACGACTCGGGTCCGAAGACCTCGGTGATCCTCCCGCGCGGGATGCCGCCGACCCCGAGGGCGAGGTCGAGCGCGATCGACCCGGTGGGGATCGAATCGACCTGCTGGCGCTCCTGGGAGCCCAGCTTCATGATCGCGCCGCGACCGAACTGCTTCTCGATCGTCGCGATCGCCGCGTCCACCGCGCGGCTCCGCTCGGCGGTCGCGCGCTCGCCGTTCCGCTCGTCCGTCATCGCCATCCGCTCGTCACGCTCCTCATCGTCCGGGTGATCCGTCGCCGGAACGGACGGCCGGGCGTCCGGGCGGCGATCAGGCGTCTTCCTGCTCGGTGTCTTCCCAGCGCGGCTTGCGCTCCTTGCGGATGACCTCGACGTTCTGCGGCGGGTCCATCAGCGGCTGGAGCTTGGGCAGGCCGGACCGATCCTTCGGTTTCTTCTTCGGTTCCTTGTGCGGGCGATCCCGTGAGCCCATCGGAGGTCCTCCGTGGCGAGATGGAGCCTAGCGAACCCGCCTTCACGCCGACTTCCCTGCCGCTTCGCGGGTCGGTCCCTGCCCTGCGCGCATGCGCAGCCCGGGGAGCGCACCGGGGAGGTCGCCGGATCGGATGGCGGTCCGGATCCGGTCCATGAAGTCTAGGGTGAAGGTCAGGTTGTGACAAGTCGCGAGGCGGTACGCGAGGAGCTCCCGTGCGCGGAAGAGATGGGCGATGTAGGCCCGCGAGAACGACCGGCACGCGAGGCAGCGGCACTCCCCGTCGATCGGCTCCGGATCGTCGAGGAAGCGCTGGTTGCGCAGGTTCAGGCGACCGCCCGGGACCCACACCTGGGCGTTCCGGGCCACCCGGGCGGGCAGCACGGAATCGAACAGGTCGATCCCGCGCAGGACGGCCTCGAGGAGGTCCGCCGGCGAGCCGAGGCCCATGAGGTAGCGCGGCCGTGGGTCGCCGTCGAGGAGTGGGACGACGACGTCGAGCGTCGCCTCGCGCTGTGCGGCCGTCTCGTCCCCGGCGAGCCCGCCGATGCAGATCCCGTCGAACGGGAGCCCCGCCACGAATGCGGCGGATTCCGCGCGCAGCTCGGGGTCGAGGCCGCCCTGGACGATCCCGAACAGCGCCTGGTCCGGCCGCGCGTGTGCCGCGAGCGAGCGCTCCGCCCAGCGATGGGTACGCCGCGTCGCGTCGGCGACGACGGCCCGCGGCGAGCTCGGCATCACCGGCTGGTCGAAGGCGACCGCGATGTCCGCGCCGAGCGCCATCTGGACCCCGATCGCGTGCTCCGGGGTGAACCGGTGGATCGAGCCGTCGAGGTGGCTTCGGAACGTCGCGCCCTCCTCGTCCACGACCCGGAGGTCGCCGAGCGAGACGACCTGGAAGCCGCCCGAGTCGGTGAGGATCGGTCGGTCCCAGGCCATGAACCGATGCAGGCCGCCGAGCCGCGCGATCCGCTCGTGGCCCGGGCGCAGGTAGAGGTGGTACGTGTTCGCGAGGACGATCGTGGCACCGACCGCGCGCAGGTCGTCGGGATCGAGCGCCTTCACCGTCGCATTCGTCCCGACCGGCATGAACTGGGGAGTCTCGACGGCGCCGTGCGCGAGCTCGAGCAGCCCGGTCCGGGCGCGCAGCCCGCTCCCGGGCGGCGTCGCGGCGGTGACGGTGAAGCGGGCGGCGCCGGTCACCGGCGGCGATGCACCGTGAACATCGTCACCTCAGTCCCCGGTCGGGCGGGCGCCCTCGGGCGCCTCGACCGGGCCCGAGGGATCCCAGAGCCCGGGCATGTCCGGCTCCGCCCGGCGCGGCGGCGGGATCTCGAAGCCGAGCGCGGCGAGGTGTGCGCGGGCGAGGTCCGTCGCGATCCGGCCCTGGGGCGTGCGGTCGAGGAACCCGAGGCGGAGGAGGAACGGCTCGTAGACGTCCTCGATCGTCTCGATCTCCTCGGCGAGCACGGCGGCGAGCGCCGCCACGCCGACGGGACCCGACGCGAACTTCTGGACGATCGCGGCGAGGAGCTTGCGGTCGGTCGAATCGAGGCCCTCGCGGTCGATCTCCATCCGGGCCAGTGCCTCGTCGGCGGTCGCCTCGTGGACGCGGCCGTCGCCGTTGACCTCGGCGTGGTCGCGGACGCGCTTCAGGAGCCGGTTGACGATCCGCGGCGTGCCGCGGCCGCGGCGAGCGATCGTCCGCGCGGCCGCGGGGTCGACTTCGATGGCGAGGATGCGTGCCGAGCGCTCGACGATCGCGGTGAGGTCGGCCTCGTCGTAGAAGTCGAGGCGATACGTGGCGCCGAACCGGTCGCGCAGCGGGCTGCTGATCCGGCCGGCCCGCGTCGTCGCGCCGACGACGGTGAACGGCTTCAGGGTCAGGCGCAGCGAGCGCGCCGACGGCCCCTTGCCGATCATCACGTCGAGCGCGTAGTCCTCCATCGCCGGGTAGAGGATCTCCTCGACCGCGTGGCTGAGCCGGTGGATCTCGTCGATGAACAGGACGTCGCGCTCCTCGAGCGCGGTGAGGATCGCGGCGAGGTCGCCGGCCCGCTCGATCGCGGGCCCCGACGTGTAGCGGATGTTCACCCCGAGCTCGCGGGCGACGATCGTCGCGAGGGTCGTCTTGCCGAGCCCCGGCGGCCCGTACAGGAGGATGTGGTCCGCCGCCTCTCCCCTGTTCCGCGCTGCGGCGAGGAGCGTGTCGAGGTTCGCCTTGACCTCGCGCTGGCCGATGTACTCGTCGAGGCTGCGCGGTCGCAGCGACGCCTCGAGGGCGACCTCCGACCCCTCCACCAGGTCCGGTGCGAGGACGCGCGACAGCTCGTCGGTCATGTCCCGCGGAGTCTAGCAGGTCCGTGCCCAAATCGCACGGATGTTCTACACCTCGCCGGCCCCACCTCACGCCCGCGGCGGATACTGCTGCCGGCGCCCCGCGTCACTCGCGCAGGAGGCTCCGAAGGGCGGCCTTGACGCGCTCCTCGAGGCTCGACGCGACTCCAGCGTCGGCGAGCGCTGCGCGCGACGCCTCGCGCGCCTCGGCCAGCGAGTAGCCGAGCGCCTGGAGCGCAGCCACGATCTCGCCTTCGCCCGCCGCTGCCCCCGCGGCCACCCCGCCGGACACCGCGACGCCGGCCGCGGCGACCTTCTCCTTGAGCTCGAAGATGACCCGCTCCGCGAGCTTGCGGCCGATCCCCGGGATCGACACGAGGACGGCCTGGTCCTGCTGCATGATCGCGAGCTGGAGGTCCGGCGTGGGGCGGCTGCCGACGATCGCGAGCGCGACCTTCGGGCCGACGCCGGTCACGGTCAGGAGCAGGTTGAAGAACCCGAGGTCCTCGGCCGTCCGGAAGCCGTACAGCGCCTGCTGATCCTCCCGGACGAGGTGGTACGTGTGGAGCCGCAGGCGCGACCCGGGCGCGGCCGCGGCGAGGATCGCGGGAGCCGCGAAGACCCGGTAGCCGATGCCGCCCACCTCGATGACGAGCGAGTCGGCGGCGACGGCGCCGACGACCCCGTCGAGCGAGGCGATCACGTGGTCGGAACGCCTAGCGCCGTCGGCGGGACGGGGCCCGCTGCGTCGTCCCGGCCGCGACCCGTTCCGCGGCGAGCGCCTCGCGCACGGCGCGTTCGTACGGTGATTCGCCCCGCGCCAGCGGCGCGGCGGCGGCCCGGTCGAGGAGCGCGGCCACGGGCTCGGCGCCCGCACGCTCGCTGTTCGCGGCCCAGGTCGCGATCGCGAGCGCGTCGGCGGCGTCGTTGGGCGTGGGCGGCGCAGCCATCCCGAGCACGAGCGCCACCATCCGGGCGACCTGCTCCTTGTCGGCCGCCCCGTACCCGGCGACCGCCATCTTCACCGCGTTCGGGGTCGCCTCGCGGACCGCGACCCCGTGGCGGGCCGCCGCGAGCAACACGACCCCGCGCGCCTGGCCGACCGCGAAGGCCGTCTGCGCGTTCCGCGAGAAGAAGAGACGCTCGACCGCGAGGACATCCGGCGCGTGGCGCGCGATGAGGTCGTCGAGGAGGCCCGCGATGGCGAGGAGCCGCTCGCCGAGCGAGCGCTCGGGCGACGTCGTCAGGCAGCCGTGGTCGACGGCGCGGAGCGCGCCTCCGTCCCGTTCCACGATCCCATAACCGAACGCCGCGGTCCCCGGGTCGATCCCGAGGACGATCATCGCGCGACCTCGGCGTAGACGTCCTCGGGGATGTCGAAATTCGCCGTCACGCGCTGCACGTCGTCGAGGTCGTCGAGCATCTCGACGAGCCGGAGCGCCTGGCGCGCCTTCGCCGAATCGAGCTCGACCGTCTGCTGGGCGACCATCGTGCTCTCTGCCGTCTCGATCGGCACCCCGGCGCCCTCGAGGGCCCGTCGGACCGCCTCGAGGTCCGTCGGTGAGGTCCAGATCTCGAGTTGCTCGGGCTGCTCCGTGTCGACGTCGACCGCGCCGGCGTCGATCGCCGCCAACGCGACCTCGTCGGGGTCGACGCCGTCCTTCGGGACGACGATGTAGCCGCGCGGCTCGAACTGCCAGGCGACGGCCCCCGTCCCCGCGAGCTGCCCGCCCGTCTTCGTGAAGATCGAGCGGACCTCGGCGGCCGTCCGGTTGCGATTGTCGGTCGCCGCCTCGACGAGGACCGCGACGCCGCCCGGGCCATAGCCCTCGTAGACGATCTCCTCGAACTGGTCGGCATCGCCACCGCCGGTCGCACGCTCGATGGCCCGCTTGATGTTGTCCGCGGGCATGTTGACCGAGCGCGCCTTGTCCATCGCGAGCCGCAGCCGGTAGTTCGCATCGGGGTCGCCGCCACCCGCCCGCGCCGCGACGCTGATCTCGCGCGCGACCTTCGTGAAGAGGGCGCCGCGCTTGGCGTCGTTGGCGCCCTTCTGGCGCTTGATCGTCGACCATTTCGAGTGACCGGACATCGGCCGGGAGTATACCGGACTATCATGGGCGGACCGCCGGACATGAGCCCGCGGCCCGCCGCCCCGACGACCGTCCCCGGCACCGCTCCGGACGGCTTCCGAAGCCGCTCCGTTGCCCCGCCGTCGCGAGCCGATGTCCGACACCGACGAACGCCGCCGACCGCCCGAGAGCACGAGAGGACTGACGAGTCGATGACGATGAAGAGCGTTGACCTCCCCAATCTTCGGAGCGTCGTCCTGGCCGGACACGCCGGCTCCGGCAAGACGACGCTCGGCGAACAGCTCCTCTTTCGAGCCGGCGCGATCCCGCGCCTCGGCAACGTCTCCGACGGCACCTCGCATCTCGACTTCGAGCCCGAGGAACAGAAGCGCAAGGAGACGCTGAGCCTCGCCGTCGCGACGTTCGAGCGCGACGAGACCCGGATCACGCTCGTCGACACGCCCGGCTACCCGGACTTCGTCCACGAGGTCATCGAGGGCTTCCATGCGACCGATGGCGCGATCCTCGTGATGGATGCGACCTCGGGCGTCGAGGCCGGCCTCGACAACGCGGTCGGCGTGGCCCGCTCGACGAACACCGCCGCGTGCTTCTTCATCAACAAGTGCGACCGCGAGAACGCCGACCCGGGCGCGGCGCTCGACGCGCTCCGCGCGACCTTCGGCACGAAGATCGCCCCGCTCCAGCTCGCGATCGGCGCGGCCGATTCGTTCACCGGCTACGTCGATCTCGTCCACCGCAAGGCGTACCAGTGGGACGGCTCGAAGGAGGTCGAGATCGACGTTCCGGCGGAGCTCGCCGGCGAGGTCGACCGGCGCCGCGACCAGCTCCTCGAGGCGGCCGCCGAGGCGGACGACGACGTCCTCACGAAGTACCTCGAGGGCGAGGAGGTGAGCGACCCCGAGCTCGAGGCGTGCCTGCGCAAGGGCGTCAAGGAATCGGTCCTCGCGCCGGTCCTCGTGGGCAGCGCCGCGAAGGGGATCGGCCTGCGCGGCCTCCTCGACGCGATCGTCCGCTACCTCCCCTCCCCGGCCGACGAGGCACCCGCCGCGGCGATCGACGCGAAGTCGGGTGCCGACGTGGCCGTGCCGCCCGACACGAACGGCCCGCTCCTCGTGCGCGTCTTCAAGACGACCGCCGACCCGTTCGTCGGCCGGCTCACGTACCTGCGCGTCCTGTCCGGCACGCTTCGCTCCCAGGCCCATGTCTGGAATGCCGAGCACGGCGAGGAGGAACGGATCGGCCAGCTGCTCCTCCTCCATGGCAAGGAGCAGGAGCCGGTCGGCGAGCTCCGTGCCGGCGAGATCGGCGCGATCGCGAAGCTCTCCGTCACGCTCACCGGCGAGGCGCTCTCGTCGAAGGAGAAGCCGCTCAAGCTCGCCCCGATGCCGTTCCCCGAGCCGACCCTCATGGTCGCCATCGAGCCGCAGTCGAAGGCGGACCTCGACAAGATGGGCACGGCCCTGCAGCGGATGCTCGAGGAGGAGCCGACGGCGCGCGTCGAGCGGAGCGACGCCGGCGAACAGATCCTGCGCACGATCGGGGACGCCCACACCGCGGTCATCCTCGAGCGCCTCAAGCGCAAGTTCGGGGCGTCGGTCGTGACCCACGTCCCGAAGGTGCCCTACCGCGAGACGATCCGCGGCAAGACCCAGGCCCACGGCCGCTACAAGAAGCAGACCGGCGGGCACGGGATGTTCGGCGACGTCTGGATCGAGGTCGAGCCGAACCCCGGCGGCGGCGTCGAATTCGCCGAGCGGATCGTCGGCGGCTCCGTTCCGAAGCAGTTCTTCCCAGGCGTCGAGAAGGGCATCCGCGAGACCGCCGCCGATGGCGTCGTGGCCGGGTACCCGCTGTCCGACTTCAAGGCCACGCTCTACGACGGCTCGTTCCACACGGTCGACTCGAACGAGCTCTCGTTCAAGATCGCGGCCTCGATGGCGCTCAAGGAGGCGGTGGCGCAGGCGAAGCCGGTCCTCCTCGAGCCGATCATGTCGGTCGAGGTGCGCGTCCCGGAGGAGTTCATGGGCGAGGTCAACCGCGACCTCAATGGCCGCCGCGGCCGGGTGCTCGGGATGGACACCGCGAACGGCTTCCAGGTGATCACGGCGCACGTGCCCCAGGCGGAGCTGTTCACGTACGCATCGGAACTGCGCTCGCTGACCGCCGGCCGCGGGACGTTCTCCTCGGCGCTCGACCACTACGACGAGGTCCCCAATCACATCGCCGAGCGGGTGATCTCCGAGCATCGCAAGGACGGCGAGGTCGGCTCCGGCCACTGAGGGCTTCGGACGTGCGCCGTGCCTGACCCCGCAGTCGCGCGAACGTCCGGCGCCACGACGACGTGCTCGTCGTCATCGATTGGCTCGGGATCGTGAAGGCGCGGGCCGGCGATACCGTTCGCCTCGGGGGCAGTGAATACGATGACCGCTGGCACGCGTGCGGCCTGTTCCAGGTGCGGGCCGCATCCGGGGCCGGCGGCTAGCGCGCCGCGGCGACGTTCGCGTGTCGCCGCTCCTACGTCCTAGCGCAGGACCGCGACGGCC
>JBFKVO010000011.1:0-9464 GCA_041639095.1 Candidatus Limnocylindrales bacterium
GGAACCGCAGGGACTCGTCGGACGCCTGCTCGGCGCCACGCTCGGACGAGCGTTCGAAGGCGCCACGCGCAAGGCCCTCGAACAGGACCTGGCCGACATCACGGCGGCGGCCGAGGCACGCGCCACGACCCCCGGGAGTCGCTAGCTCAGCGCGATCACCCCGGCACCGACGACGATGAGCGTCGCAGCGGCGACCCGGGACAGCCCTTCCCGCTGCGAGGCCGCCTCGCGCAGGCGGAATGCGCCCCAGCCCGAGGCGAGGACGATCGCGGACTCGCGGAGCGGCGCGACGACGGCGAGCGGCGCGAGCCGGAACGCGGCGAGGATGAGCGTGTACTGGACGACGGCGACGACGCCGCCGAGCGCGGACCGGCGATCGCCGACGAGCCGCGCGGCGATCGATTCGATCCCGCGTGTGTGCGACCTGCGCCAGCGGAACGACGTCCAGCCGACGAGGCAGACCGCCGCGACGAGCTGGAGGATGGCCATGTACAGCCACGGCTCGACGAGGCGGACGCCGACCCGATCCACCGCCGAGTAGACCGACACGACGACGCCCGTCGCGAGCGCGAACAGGACGCCGCCCTCGAGCGCGTGCCCGCGCATCGCCGCGCGGATGACGCGCCACGGCCGCTGGAGCCAGAAGAACCCGGCCAGCAGCAGCACGATGCCGGCGTACCCGCCGGGCGTGAGCCGCTCGCCGAGGACGACGATCCCGGCCCCGATCGCGAGGATCGTGGCCGTCCCGCGAGCGAGCGGGTACACGATCGACAGGTCGCCGCGTCGATAGGCCGCGGCGAGGAGCGCGAAGTAGATCGCCTCGAGCACGCCCGACACGATCCCGAGCCCGAGGGCCTCCGGCGGGATCTCCGGCCGACCGATCAGCCACCAGCCGACGATCGCCGCGGGCACGAGCAGGATCGCGCCGGCCGCCGTCGCCACCGTCGCGCTCCGGAGCGGGTCGCCGGACGTCTTGATGACGACGTTCCACGTGACATGGAGCGTCGCGGCGCCGAGGACGAGCGCGAGGACGACAGGGTCCATCGGCGGCGCGGCGGTGTCAGGCGCCCGCGAGGATCGACCGGCCGCTCACGTCCGGCCGCTCAGTTGCCGACGTCGCGGCGGCCGATGCCGGCAGCGGCGAGCCCGAGGCCGCCGAGCGCGAGCACGGCGCAGAGCACGAGCCCGAACGCGTCGAATTCTCCGAGGATCGGCTGCCCGAGATGCTGGTTGAGCGAGAGGTCGAGGATCGCCTGCGGGAAGCGCAGGATCTGCCCGAGCAGGTCGATGAGGTAGAAGACGATGACGAGGACGACCACCGTCACGCCCGCCAGGCCGGGTCGGACGAGACCGCCCACGGCGAGACCGACGCCCGCGACGGCCACCCCGTACAGTCCGAGCACCGACACGCCGAGCGCGACGTCGGACGCCTCCTCGCCCTGGATCCACGCGCCCAGGGCTACCCCGAGCACGGTCAGGACCGTCATCAGCGCGATCGCGACGAGGACGCCGGCGCCGCTCTTCAGCGCCCACGCGACCCGGCTCACCGGGGCGCCGAGGATCATCTCGATCCGTCGCTCGCTCTCGTCCGACGCCCAGCCCGCGACGAGGAACGCTGCGCCGAGGCCCATGAGGATGATCGCCTCGGAGAAGAACGCGAGCTGGAGGAAGCCCGCGACCGAGAGGATGTCGGCGTTCGGGAACAGCCGCTCGATCATCGAGATGACCTGCGGGATCTCGGAGAGCAGCGCCACGAATTCGTCGGCGGTCGTCGCCAGGATGAGGCCGTAGAGGCCGAGCGCCCCGCCCCACACGAGCGCGGCCGGGAGCCGCTCGCCGAACGAGCGGGTGAACGGCCCGACGATCCAGGCGTCGAGGCGCGGGACCACCTGGCGGCCACCGCTCGGGACGAGGAGGTCGCGCCGCTCGAAGGCGACGACGCCGGCCACGAGGATCCCGGCGACGATCACGGCGAGCAGCCCGAGGGCCGGCCAGTCCGAGATCCCGGCGAGCGGACGGTGGCCCTCGACGAGGTCGAAGTAGGACAGCGGTCGGATCGCCTCGAACACGGGGACGAGGTCGCCGTATCCGTTGACGATGAAGCTGGCGAACAGGACGAGCGCACCCGCCCCGATCGCCGCACCGCGTCCCACGAACGGCGCCACGGCGAAGGCGACGGCCCCCGGGACGAGCGTCGCGACGAACACGAACGTCGCCTGCCCGAGGGCGGCGTCGAAGGCGACGGGGTCGCCGGGCAGGGTTCCGAAGGCCTCGAGCGACACCCACGTGACGACCGCCAGCACGAGCGCGACGACGCCGAGGAGCACGAGGTGCGCGGTGACCTTCTGGATCGCGAGGCTGCGCCGCGAGATCGGGCCGCCGGCCACGACGTCGAGACTGCCCCGGGCGAGCTCGCCTGCGAGGACCCCCGACAGCGCGACGATCGACCAGATGGCGACCATCACCGGGACGAATCCGAACAGCCGCCAGGACACGAACCCGCCGAGCGTCTCGATCGCGGTCGGCTCGCCGAGCATGCCCTGGAAGACCGGCGGCAGGGCCGCCATCTGCGCGGCGAGGGCCTGGCGCTCGATCGCGGTCGCGTACTCGATCGCGACCTGCGACGCGGTGACGACGACGAGGAGACCGAGCAGGCCGGCGATGATCAGCGCCGCGCGACGGCCGTCACGGATCCCCTTGCCGAACACCGAGCCGAGGCCGGCGACGCGCGCGAAGGGCGACGGGCCGTGGATCGCGGTCGCCGGGGTCGTCCCTGCCGGACCCGCGGCGAGGCCGGCGCGAGCGCGGTCAGGCGCGGCCATCCGCCACCCCGCGGCCGTCGGCGACCTGGCGGCCGTACTCGTTGAGGAAGATCTCCTCGAGCGTCGGCTCGCGGCTGACGAAATCGACGAAGTCGAGCGCGGCGGCGGCCTTCACGACCGGCGCGATCGGACCGGTCACGAGCATCCGCAGCGTCTGGCCCTCGGCGGCGACCCGGCTGACGCCGTCCATCGCCTCGAACGTCGCGGTCGGCACGGGACCCGCGAACCGGAGCTCCACCTCGTGGGCGGACAGGTCGCGCAGCCCGGCGACCGAATCGACACGGACGAGACGGCCCTCACGGATGATCGCGGCACGGTCGCACACCCGTTCGACCTCGCTGATGATGTGCGACGAGAGGAAGATCGTCCGGGCCTCCGCCTTGGCGGCGAACATCATCCCGTTGAACGTCTGCTGGACGAGTGGGTCGAGGCCGGCCGTCGGTTCGTCGAGGATGAGCAGCTCCGGCCGGTGCTGGAGCGCGACGACGAGCCCCACCTTCTGCTTGTTCCCCTTCGAGTACTCGCGGAACCGGCGCGAGGGGTCGAGGTCGAGCTGCTCGACGAGGTCGCGCTGGTATGCGCGGTCCACGCCGCCCCGCAGATTCGCGAAGTAGTCGATCGTCTCGGCCCCCGTCAGCCGGTCGTACAGGTTCCACTCGCCGGGGAGATAGCCCACCCGGCGCCGGATCGCGACCGGGTCGGCAGTCGTCTCGATCCCGAACACGCGGGCGCTGCCGGACGTCGGGCGGATGAGGTCGAGCAGCACCCGGATCGTCGTCGTCTTGCCTGCCCCGTTCGGCCCGAGGAAGCCGTAGATCTCGCCCTGCTCGACCGAGAGGTCGACGTCGTCGATGCCACGGTGCTCGCCATAGCGCTTCGTCAGGCGGGTCGTCTCGATGACGGCGGTCATGTGCTCACTCCCCTCCCCGATCCGGGCATCCGTCCCATCAGGCGGCGGACTCGGCCGAGCCCGAACCCTGCGCCACCGCCGCGGCGAGCGCCGCGAGGTGGCCGTCGACCATCGTGCCGAGGTCCCGTCGGCCGAGGCGAACGAGCAGCGCGGCGATCCGCCCGCGCGCCGAGATCGCGGCGACATGCACGACCCGTGTCCCGCCCGCGACCGGGTCGAGGCGCCAGGTCCAGTCGGTGCGAAGCGACGGGCTCTCGACCCGGATCCAGAACGTCGTCCCGGGGCGGGCCTCGACGCTCGTCGCGCGGCCCGCCTCGCGCAGGAGGCCGACCCGCTGCTGCGCGCGCCGCTGCGACCCGGCGGCCGGCCAGCTCGCGGCGAGGACCTCGCCGAGGCCGGCCTCCGGCACGAGCGCCGCCCCCGACGCCGGCGCCACGAGCAATCGCCACACGACGTCGGGCGGCGCATCGACGAACGCGCGTCGTTCCTCGAACCGGCCCGAACGCGAGTCGGGTGCGATCGCCGGGCGGAGGTGGCGTGCCCGCGGGGCCATCGGTTGTCCCTACACCCCGATCGGGTGCCAGACCGTCTTCATCTCCAGGAAGGCGGCGATCCACTCCGGACGTTCGGCCGCGGCGTCGTCCGTCCAGTCGAAGCGGGCGTCGGCGACGCCCTTCGGCCGGCGCGCGATCCGCTTCACGTTCTCGGCGGCCGCGACGTCCACGTCCGTGCGCAGGTCCTCGGGCACGCCCCAGGTGTCGATGGCGTCCACGTCGACGTGGGCGGCGAGGATCGGCACCAGCTCCCGCTTCAGGCCGGTCACGAGGTTGACGACCCCGCCCGGGACGTCGGACGTGGCGAGGACCTCGGTGAGGGTCACGGCCGGGAGCGGCCGCGCCTCCGACGCGATGACGACGACGGCATTGCCCGCGACGAGCGGCGGCGCGAGCCGGCTCACGAGGCCGAGCAGCGACGAGGTCTCCGGCGCGACGATGCCGACGACGCCGGTGGGCTCCGGGATCGTGAAGTTGAAATACGGGGCCGCGACCGGGTTGGCAGAGCCGAGCACCTGGGCGATCTTGTCGGCCCAGCCCGCGTACCAGACCCAGCGGTCGATCGCGCGGTCGACGATCGCGGCGGCGCGATCCGGCCGCAGGCCCTCGGCCGCGGCCACCTCGGCGACGAACTGGTCGCGCCGGCCCTCCATGAGCTCGGCGACGCGGTACAGGATCTGGCCGCGGTTCATCGCCGTCCGGTCCGCCCACCCGGGGAACGCCTTGCGCGCGGCGCGGACGGCGTCGCGCAGGTCCTTCCTCGAGGCGCGGCAGGCGTTGGCGAGCGGCGTGCCGTCGCGCGCGCTGACCAGGTAGGACCGGCCGCTCTCGGTCCGGGGGAACGCCCCGCCGATGTAGAGCTTGTACGTCTTGCGCACGCCGATCCGCTGTGCACTCGCCGCGACCTGGCGCCCGTCGGTGGCGCGCTGGACGGCCCGCGAGCTCGTCCGGGCGCGCGCGGACGCCTCGCCCCGCGGCCGCGGCTGCCGGCTGGCCACCTAGCGGTCCTCGAGGCGGACGTAGGCGTGGAGGCCGTGCATCCCGCCCTCGCGCCCGTAGCCCGATTCCTTGTAGCCGCCGAACGGCGAGGTCGGGTCGAACCGGTTGAACGTGTTCGCCCAGACGACGCCCGCCTTCATCCGGCGGACCATCGAGAGGATCCGGCTCCCCTTCTCCGTCCAGATCCCGGCCGACAATCCGTACGGCGTGTTGTTCGCCTTCTCGACCGCCTCGTCCGGCGTCCGGAATGTCAGCACCGACAGGACCGGCCCGAAGATCTCCTCCTGGGCGATCCGGTGGCTCTGGGCGACGTTCGTGAACAGCGTCGGGCGGAAGAAGTAGCCGCGCTCCGGCAGGTCGCACGCCGGCTGGTAGAAGTCGGCGCCCTCGGCCTTGCCCGACTCGACGAGCTCCGTGATCTTCTCGAGCTGGGCCTTCGAGTTGATCGCGCCGACGTCGGTGTTCTTGTCGAGCGGGTCGCCGACACGGATCGTCGAGAGGCGGTCCTTGAGCTTCTCGATGAGCGGCTCGACGATCGACTCCTGCGCGAGCAGGCGCGACCCGGCGCAGCACACCTCACCCTGGTTGAAGTAGATCCCGTTGACGATCCCCTCGACCGCCTGGTCGAGCGCGGCGTCCTCGAAGACGATGTTCGCGGCCTTGCCGCCGAGCTCCAGGGTCAGGCCCTTGTCCGTGCCCGCGACGCCCCGCGCGATCTTCTTGCCGACCTCGGTCGAACCCGTGAACGCGACCTTGTCGACGCCCGGGTGGGTGACGAGGTGCATCCCGATGTCGCCCGGCCCAGTGACGATGTTGACCGTGCCCGGCGGCAGGTCGGCCTGGCGGCAGACGTCGGCGAACAGCAGCGCCGTGAGCGGGGTCGTCGAGGCGGGCTTCAGGACGATCGTGTTGCCCGCGGCCAGGGCCGGGGCGATCTTCCAGGCGAGCATGAGCAGCGGGAAGTTCCAGGGGATGACCTGGGCGGCCACCCCCAGCGGCCGCGCGACGCGGCCCGGGAACGCGTAGTCGAGCTTGTCGGCCCAGCCCGCGTAGTACCAGAAGTGGGCAGCGGCGAGCGGGACGTCGACGTCGCGCGACTCCTTGATGGGTTTGCCCGAATCCATGCTCTCGAGGACGGCGAACTCGCGGCTGCGCTCCTGGAGGATCCGCGCGATCCGGAACAGGTACTTCGCGCGCTCCTTGCCGGGCAGGACGCCCCAGCTCCGCCGCTGCGCCTTGCGGGCCGCGCGAACGGCGCGGTCCGCGTCGGCCGGGGTGGCCTTCGCGACGTGGGTCAGGACCTCCTCGGTGGCCGGGTTCACGGTGCCGAACGTGGCGCCGCCTGCGGCGTCGACCTCGCGGCCGCCGATGAACAGGCCGTAGCGTTCCCGGATCCGGACGATCTCGCGCGACTCGGGCGCGGGCGCGTACTCCCACGGGATCGCCTGGCCGTCGCCCATCCCCCAGGAGGCCGGGGAGCGGCCGTTGCCGGCCTTCTCGACGCGGCCGTCGGCGGCCGGCTGGACCTTCGTGTCGCTCGTCACATCGGGCATCATACCGTTCGAGGCCCGTGAGGCCAGCCAGGGAGGGTGCCCGATGGGAACGCTGATCCGCCTCGTCCTCCGACTCGCGCTGCTCGGTCTCGTCGGGGCGGTGGCCGGCGCGTTGTACGCTCGCGGCCGGCTGGTGTCGCGCGGGGAGCCCGACGACGACGAGGTCGAGCTCGTCGGGATCTTCGAGGGATTCGAGCTCGCGAGCCGGGCCGGGGCGTTCCGCGGCGGCACCCTCCTCGCCTGGTTCGGCGGCGGCACGCTCGACCTGCGCGGGGCGACGCTCGCTCCCGCGGGGGCGCGACTGACGGTGTACGCGCTGTTCGGTGGCGCACAGCTCGTCGTGCCCGATGACTGGGACGTGGAGTGCCGACTCGTCGGTGTGGCCGGCGGCCTGGGCGACGACCGTGCGCGGCACCGACCGATGCAGGAGGGTCACGACTCCGGGGGCGCCGACCACGGGCCCACGCTCACGGTCGATGGCTGGGCGGCCTTCGGTGGCGTCGGCGTGACATCCGAACGACGAGGCCCACCGGCGGGATGACGTCGCCCGCCTGGACGTTCCTCGTCGCCGCGATCATCGCGGCGGCCGTCGACTGGGTCGCCGTCGTCCGCGACGACCCGCGGACCGAACGGTTCGCCAAGCCGGCGGTCATCGTCGCGCTCATCCTCGTCGTCTTCACGCTCCGCTCCGACGTGCCTGCCGCGGTCCCGTGGGTGTTCGTCGCGCTCGTCGCCTCTCTGCTCGGCGACGTGTTCCTCCTCCCCGGCGGCCGCTTCCGGCCCGGCCTGGCCGCCTTCCTCGTCGCCCACCTCGCGTACATCGTCGCGTTCGTCCAGCGCCCGCTCGACGTCGTCGGGGCGATCGTCGGGATCGTCGGGGTCGCGCTCCTCTACGCATTCGTCGGGCGCCGGATCCTCGCTGCGGCGATGGCGGGCGATCGCTCCCTCGGGGTCGCGGTCGGAGCCTACCTCGCCGCGATCTCGGCGATGGCCGTCGTCGGGACGGCGACCCTCGTGCCGTTCGCGGTCGCCGGCGCATGGCTCTTCGTCGCGTCGGACGCGGTCCTCGGCTGGACGCGCTTCGTCGGGCCGATCCGGGGCTCGGGCAGGGAGGCGCCCGCGGTCGCGCTCGCGATCATCGTCCCGTACCACGCGGCCCAGGTCCTGCTCGTCCTGTCGTTCGCGATCTGATCCCCGGCGACACGGCAGGACGGCGGGGCTCACGACCCGCCGTCCTGCGATCGAGTGGGAGGGCGGCGCTGCGCCGCCGCCGTGTCTACTGGGGGGTCATCCCGCCGCGGAGACCGTTTCCGCCGGCATTGCCCGCGGGAGCCACGAGCTGGCCTTCGTCCGAGCCGCTCGCGTTGCGTTCGTAGATGCTCGACTCCCACCGGGAAACCGGGCGCGTCGCCCCGACGCCCTGAACGGCCTGCTGGGTCGAGCCGGCGCGCCGCTGGGCGGCGTCCTGCGTCCACGTCGATGGGGCCTCGACGACGGGCACGCTGACCGCTCCGTCGTTGACGCCCGGGATCGCGCTCGTGCCCGGCGCGAGGACCTGGCCGGCAGCGACGGCGATGCCGACGGCCGCGGCGAGGAGGAGGGCCGCCAGAGCGGGCCCCAGCGGGATCGTCTTCTGGTACTGGGTGTTGAACATGTCGGTCGCTCCTGGGACTCCTGGTTCGCGATCGGAGCGGGTCCGGTCGTGCGAATGCCCGGAACGATGCGTCCGCCGGCACCCGGAGCGCTATCGACGGGGTGACGGGATGCGCGACGTCGTCGCGACCACGGTCGCGTCGGGCGTGGGCCGGCGAGCTGTCGCCCAGGCGACCGTCAGAAGGTCGTCGCAGCCTGCCCCGCTGGGGCGGCGTCGAGCCGACGCGGCGATGCCGACCGTCAGTCGGCGGGCGCGAGGGAGCTGCCGACGACGACGCCGTTCGCCCAGTAGGCGCCGGTCGGGCCGGCGGGGAGGACGTCGAACGTCGTGCCACTGCCGTACGGGACGAGATCCACGCCGACGACGATCGCGCCGTCATAGGCGTCGCCGGCGCGCAGCTCACCCGCGCTCCGGCCGGCGCCGCCGGCAGCGTCGGACAGGGGGTGGCCCGGCGAGAGGAGGAGCTCGCGGCCGTCGTCGAGGACGAGCCGGACGACCCGGTGGCTCGCGGGCGCGGTCATCGAGCCGACGCGGAGCAGCGGCGCGGCCACGCGGGCCCCGTCGGGGCCGACCGTCCAGACGACATCGCCGACCCGGAGATCCTCGACCGTCCGCGGCCCGTCGGGGGTCGCGATGAGCGTCCCGGCGGCGAGGCAGATCGGGCATGACAGCGGCCCGGAAGGAGCCTGCTGCTCGACCGTGATCGCCCCTGCCGCGTCGACGGTCCCGGCGATCCGCGTCCCCTCGACCGCGTCCTCCGGGGCGGTCGTGATGTCGAATCGGAACCGGTCGTTGCCGATCGGATCGAGGAGGATCGCGAACAGCATCTTCCACTCGGTGTAGATCGCGAGCACCTGGTCGGGCCGGTAGGCGGGGCCCTCCGGGATCCCCAGCCGGGCGAGGATGGCCACGAACGTCTCGCGGTCGGCCTCGATCTCGGGGAATCGCTCAGCGGCGCGCCCGGGGATGTCA
>JBFKVO010000012.1:0-9439 GCA_041639095.1 Candidatus Limnocylindrales bacterium
GAGCGGGTACAGGACGACGACCTGGAACGCCAGCCCGACCGCGCGGACGAGCGGGCTCAGCGGCCACCGCCACCGATCGGGCCGGCGAACCTCGCCGCGCGCGGCCTCGACCATCGCGACGAGGTCGCCGACCGTCGTGTCCGGCTCCAGCGCGTCGTCGTCGATGAAGACGCCGAGGTCCTCCTCGATGACGCCGAGCAGCTCGACCCGCTGGAGCGAGTCGAGGTTGAGGTCGCTCGACAGGCGGGCGGTTGGGGGAACGGCGGCGACCGGCAGGGCGGCGATGCTTGCGACGAGGAGCGTGACCGGGTCGCCCTCCTCGCCGGTCACCGACACGCGGCGCGGGGGCGGCGACTCGGCGATCGCGCCACCCTGGATCTCGGCGAGTCGCCCGAGCACCTCCTGCTTGCGGACCTTGAGCGTGTGCGTCCGCGGCAGGTCCTCGTCCGGCCAGACGGTCCAGCCGCGGATCTGCTGGTGCGGAGCGAGGCGGGCGTTCGCAGCGCGGACGATGTCGTCGGCGGCGCCTCCGTCGTCGGTGAGCAGGACCGCGTGGACCTTCAGGTCGGGTCCGAGCGGCCAGCCGACGACGGCCGCGTCCCGGACGCGCCGGTCGTCGCGCAGCTCGTTCTCGACGTCGTCGGCGTAGACCTTCTGGCCGTCGGGCAGGGCGAGCATGTCCTTCTTGCGGCCGCGGAACGTGAGGAAGCCGTCCGCGGAGAGGACGCCGAGGTCGCCCGTGTGATACCAGCCATCCTCACCGATCGCCGCCGCCGTCGCCTCCTCGTTCTGCCAGTAGCCGAGGAAGCGACCTGGGCCGCGGGCGAGGACCTCGCCGTCCTCTGCGATGCGGATCTCGACGCCCGGGATCGCCTCGCCGACCGTGCCCATCCGGTTGCGATCGGGCCGCGTGAAGCTCACGACAGGGCCCATCTCGGTCATCCCGTAGCCCTGGAGCAGGTCGACGCCCATCTCCGTCCAGCGGCGGGCGAGGTCGAGGTCCATCGCCGACGCGCCGACGCCGACCGTGTGGAGGCGGCCGCCGAGCTGGTCGAGGACCGGCTTGAAGAGGGTCCGGCGCAGAGGCTTCGGGAGGACGCGGGCAAGCCGATGCAACGCCTCGAACAGCGGCCGGCGGCCGGACTCGTCCACCCGCCGCTCGATCGCGTTGTCGAGGAGCCGCAGACCCTGCGGGACGATGAGGAGGACGGATACGCCGAAGTCACGGAACGTCCGCAGCAGCACGGCAGGCTGGCGCGAGACGGGGTAGACGATGCTCGCCCCGACGATCAGCGGAACGATGAAGCCGAGCGACTGCTCGAACAGATGGGACAGGGGCAGCACGGAGAGGAGCCGATCGCTCGGCCCGAACGGGAGGACCGACGCCATCGAGCGGGCACAGGCAACGAGGTTGCGATGGCTGAGCATCGCGCCCTTGGGCTGGCCGGTGGTCCCGCTCGTGAACACGATCTCGGCGAGATCGTCGGGGTCGAGCGGCGGCGGCTCGAGCGGGGCGGCGTGGCGGGCGAGGTCGGGGAGTCGCTCGATCCACAGCACGGGGAGGCCGAGCTCGCGAGCGGCGGCGTCGGTCTGGCGGCTCGCGAGGACGTGCGTCGCTCCGGTCTGGGCGACGATCCTCTGGCCGAAGTCGACCGTGTGGCGGACGTCGAGCGGGACCGAGACGGCGCCGAGATGCGCGAGGCCGAGGAACGCGAGACCCCACTCGGGACGGTTGACCGCCCAGACGATGACGCGGTCGCCCGGCGCGATCCCCGCGTCGGCGAGGGCACGGGCCACGCGCGGGACGTCGCGGGCGAGGTCCCGGTAGCGCCAGACCCGGGTACGGAACGTCGGTCGGATGAGGAGTGCCGGACGCCGATCGAAGCGGGCCGCGCCCTCGGTGACGACGTCGCGCAGCGTGTCCATCTCGCCGACCTCCTGCCCGGCGTCGCGGTGCCATCGCACCACTCGCCGTAGACGGCGTTCGCCGTCGCTACATCCGCTCCGAGGCGCGCACGAGCCGCCGCAGCGTCTCTCGGGCCCCGTCCCGCATCGGCGGGTAATGACTGAAGACGATCATGGAGACGTCGAGGTCGCCCAGACGTTGCACCGCCCGCCGCGCGGCCTGCACGTCGTCGCTGTACAGCCAGCTCGCGAAGACGATCCGGTCGCCCCGGCGCTGGAAGAGATCGCCCGTGAAGAGCAGGCCCGCGCTGCGCTCGAAGAAGCAGACGCTGCCCGGCGTGTGTCCTGGCGTGTGGATGACCTCGAGCCCGCCCGCCACGGGCAGGACCTCGCCGTCCCGGAGCGGGACGACGTCCGGCGGCTTGGGCGTGGCGGCAGCGAAGAAGCTGCCCATCGACGGGTGGCGAAGCGCGGCCGGGAGGTCGATGTCGAGGTTCGCGTAGTCGGCCGGGTGCATGTGGATCGTCACGCCGTCGCGGGCCAGCTCGCGCGCCCCGCCCGCGTGATCGGGATGGCCGTGGGTGCAGACGACCCGCCCGACGTCCTCGAGCGACCGCCGGCGGCGGCGCAGGTAGCGTTCGAGGAGCCGTCCCGACCCGGGCAGGCCGGTGTCGACGACCGTGAGCGTGTCCTCGAAGAACACATGACCCTGTGCCCCCAGCAACTGGACGGCGTGCAGGCCCGGCGAGATCTCCATGCGTCAGTCGGGTCCCGGAGCGGCCCCGGAATGGTACCCGCGACGCGTCTGGACGACGTCGCGTCCGCGAGTCGGCAGGGCCCGTCGCGGCGCCGATGCCCGGCCGGGGTGCTTCTCTCGTGGTGGTGGCGCACAATCTGCCCGGGACCTAGCGACCGGGCGCCCCGAACGACGGCGGCCCGAGTCGGGCCCGCACAGGAGGTGAGGCGTGGCGCATCCGCGCGTCGAGCAGCTGCGGTTCGCTCGGAGCGAGTTCGTCCGCGGGCTCGACGGTGTCACCGAGGAGGTGGCACGCCGGCGGGTCGGCCAGATGAACTCGATCAGCTGGATGGTCGGACACATGGCCTGGCACGAGCAGCTGTCCTGGCTGACGCGCGCCCAGGGAACGGTCCTGATCCCGGAGCTCAACGATCTCGCCGCGAATGGCGCACCGGCATCCACGCCGCCGCTCGCCGAGATGTGGGCGGCGTGGCGCGCGGTGACGTCGGCAGCCGACGGCTGGCTCGACGCCCTCGACACGATGCGGCTCCATGAGCGGCCGGCGAGCAACACGCCGACGCCCCAGGACGTCGGGACGATGCTCCTCCGGGTCACGTACCACTACTTCGTCCACTGCGGCGAAGCGTCGGCGGTCCGGCAGATGGTCGAGGGCGGCGAGCTGCCGGAGTTCGTCGGCTTCATCCAGCGCGAGGCGCCCTGGCGTCCCGAACCGCCCGGTTGAGCGCCGCTCCGCAGCCGACCATGCGCTCCCGCGCCCGGCGTCGAGACGCCCCGCTGGTCGCAGGGCGAGGGACGAGTCAGGCGACGGCCGGGAGACGAGCCGCGCGGAGGTCGTGAAAAAGAGCGGCGGAGGCCGTAACGGACCGCCCGCGCCGTCGTTGCTCTCCGCAGAGGCCTCGCGGCAATCATCGTTCCCCCGGCGGTGTGACGCGACGAGGCCTCTTCTGCTGCCCGCGCGAGCCCCTCCTGCGCCGCCCCGGCCCGATCGGCCGCCGCACCTATACTCCGCGCATGTTCGCGCGCCCGCCGCTCGGTGCTCGCCCCGCCGCCGGCCCTCGTCCGCCCCGCCCGTCCCGCCCACCGATGCCGGCCTCCGTACCCGCGTGCCCGGCACCCTGATCGGCGCGCCGGGGCCGGACTCCCGGGACCGCGTGAGCGGTGCGAGCCACCCGCGTGCGACCCGTGGCGCTGCCCGGCGCTGGCGTCTCCCGTTCATCGCGGCGATCGTCGCCGTGGCGTTCGTCGGGCTTGCCGCAGGGCTGTCCACGCCCGGGGACACGCATGCCGCGAACGATGAGGTGCGCATCCTCGCCGGGCTGCCCGACTCGATCGACCCGGCCGGCCATGGCGACCTCGGGAGTGCCGCGATCGTCGCACAGCTCTTCGAGACGCTCACGGCCCACGACGCCGATCTCGTCATCCGCCCGGCGCTCGCCAGGGGCTGGGACATCAACGACGGTGGACGCCAGGTGGTGTTCCGGCTGCGGGATGGCCTGACGTTCTCCGACGGCTCGCCGCTCACCGCCCGCGACGTCGTCCGCAGCTGGCGCAGGATCGTCGATCCCGCGGCGCCGTCGCCGCTGGCGTCGCTCATGGCCGACGTGGTGGGTGCCGAGGCGTACCTGCGCGGCGAGTTGGCGGACCCGGAGCGGATCGGCATCCGGGCCGAGGGGAACACCGTGGTCGTCGACCTCGTCCGCCCGGCCGCCGACTTCGTCTCGATCGTCAGCAGCGCACCGTTCGCGGTCGTCCCGCCGTCGTTCCCGGGAGCCGGCGACCCGCTGTCCGCCCGCGAGTTCATCGGCAGTGGCGCCTACGTCCTCGACGCCGTCGCTCTCGACGGCCTCGTCCTCGTCGCGAACCCCCGCTACTGGGCCGGTGAGCCGGCGATCGCGACGGTCAGGATCGTGTCCGACCTCGGCGGTCGCGGTCTCGTGACCGCGTTCGAGGACGGCGACCTCGACTACACGCCGATCAGCGAGTTCGACGCCTCGTGGATCCGCTACAACGCCGCGTTGGGACCCCAGCTCCGCTCGGTGCCGTCCCTGTCGCTCGAGTTCCTCGGGTTCGACACGCAGCGCCCGCCCTTCGACGACGTCCGCGTGCGCCAGGCGTTCGGGAGTGCCGTGAACTGGCGGCGCATCGTCGAGCTCGCGACGCCGACCTCGAACGTGCCGGCGACCGGGATGGTCCCCGTCGGCATCCCGGGGCGCTCCGACGCGGACTTCCTGCCGGCGCACGATCCGGACGCCGCGCGCGCCCTGCTCGCCGAGGCCGGGTTCCCGGGGGGCCGCGGCTTCCCGGCCGTCACCTACCTCACCGGCGGCTCGAGCTACGCCCGGGCGGTCCTCGCCGAGATCGAGCGCGAGCTCGGCATCGCGGTCGCCTTCGAGACGATGGACTTCGGACCGTACTTCGCCCGCCTCCACGCCGATCCGCCGCCGATCTGGTCGCTGGGCTGGGTCGCCGACTATCCGGGCCGGAACGACTTCCTCGGTGTCCTGCTGCGAAGCGGCGCGTCGAACAACTACGGGCGCTGGTCGTCGGCCGAGTTCGGGGCAGCGCTCGAGGAGGCGCTGAGCGCGGCCGACGCCGCCACGGCCGGGGCCGCGTTCGACCGCGCGGAGCGGATCGTGCAGCGCGACGTCCCGGTCGTGCCGCTGTCCTACGGGACCGGCTGGGCGCTCGCACGCGACGGGCTCCTCGGCGCCACGCAGAACGGGCTCGGGATCCTCCGGATGGGCGGATTGGCATGGGCCGAGTGATGTCCGACCGAGCGCTGGGCCGGCGATCCACGGGTGCGCTCGGCGTCGCCCTCGCCCTCGCGCTCGTCGTCGGACTCGCGCCCGCCTCGTCCGGCAACGCCGTGCTCGCGGCCGCCGGCCGAGCCGGGCTCGCGGGGGACGCCGCGGCTCCGACCCTTGCCGCCACCTTCGAGACGCCGCGCGCCACGGCCCGCTTCGGTGTCGCGCTCACCTTCGAGCAGCGGGTCCGCGTCGACGAGGCTCCAGCCCGGGTCGAGATCCTCCTCGACTTCCCGGGTGCCCTCGGCCCGCACGTCGTCGAGGTTCCGGCGCCGCGACCATCGGGTGGGGCGATCGATCTCCGCCACGTCCTCGATCTCGCCGATGCACATATCGTGCCGAACACGTCGATCGGCGCCCGATGGCGCCTCGTCGCGGCCGACGGCTCGACGCAGACGGGACCGCGCACGTCGGTCCGCTACGAGGACACCCGCTTCGCGTGGCGCACGCGGGCGGGAACCACGGTGCGCGTGCACTGGTACGAGGGCTCGAACGCATTCGGGGACCGCGCGCTGCGGATCGCGGAGGGCGCCGTCGCCGAGATCTCGGCGCTCCTCGGGGTCGAGGAGGCGGAGCCGATCGACTTCTTCGTCTACGCCGGTCAGGAGCCCTTCTACGATGCCCTCGGACCCGGCACGCGCGAGAATGTCGGCGGGCAGGCCAACGCGGAGATCAGGACCCTGTTCGCGCTCATCGGACCGGACGCGATCGACGATCCGTGGGTGGACATCGTCATCCCCCACGAGCTGTCCCACCTCGTCTTCGACACGGCCGTCGAGAACCCGTACCACTTCCCGCCGCGCTGGCTGAACGAGGGGGTCGCCACGTACCTCTCCGCCGGGTACGCCGCCTCCGACCGCCGGGAGGTCGCCGCGGCCGTCCGACGGGACGGGCTCACGCCGCTCGATGGCCTGACCGGTCAGTTCCCGACGACCCGCGACGAGTTCTTCCTCGCCTACGCCGAGAGCGTGTCGGCCGTGGACTTCCTCGTGGCGACCTACGGGCGCGACGCCCTCGTCCGCCTCATCCGCTCGTATGCGGACGGCACGACCGACGACGAGGCGTTCCGGGCGGCGCTCGGGGTGGACACCGCCGGCTTCGACGCCGCATGGCGGGCGTCGCTGGAGGCGAACGCGCCGATCGAGTACGGACCGCAGCCCGCCCCACGAGGTCCTGTGCCGCCCGGCTGGGATGTCCCCGTGATCCCCGGCGGTGGCAGCCCCGCGCCGACGGCCAGCGGCGACGGCCCGCTCCCGAGCCCGGATCCGGGCCCGGGCGACGGCGGCGACGCGATCGGGGCGGCGTCGGTCGCGATCATCCTCGCGCTGCTCGCGGTCGGGGCCGCGATCCTCGCGTCGCGCTGGCGCGCGACGCGCGGCCGCGCCTCCTGACGTGGACGCCCTGCGCGCCCGGATCCGGGCCGTGCCGAGCTGGCAGGTGACGCTCGGGTTCGCGCTGCTCGGGCTCGGGTTCCTCGTCGCGGCGCAGCTCGCGAGCGAGCGCCCGCGAGTCCGCTACACGACCCAGGAGCGGACGCCGCTCGTCGAGACGGCGCTCACGCTCCAGTCCCAGCAGGACGAGCTGAAGGCGCGGATCCTCGAGCTGCGAGTCGAGATCCAGTCCGCGGAACAGGCTGGTGCTGGATCCGCGCAACTCGTCAAGCAGCTCAACGACGACCTCGAGCGGGCCCGGATCGCCGCCGGCCTCATCCCGCTCCAGGGGACCGGCATCGTGCTCCGGCTCGAGGACTCGATCCAGCCGGCTCCCCCGGAGGGCAACGACCGCGACTACCTGGTGTCGGGGCAGGACATCCGGACGCTCGTCGAGGAGCTCTGGCTCGCGGGCGCCGAGGCGATCGCGGTGAACAGCGAGCGGGTCACGACGACGACGGCCGTCATCGACATCGGCGGTTCGGTCCTCGTCAACTCGGCCTACCTGGCGCCGCCATACCACGTGACCGCGCTCGGACCGCCCGACCTGTTCGACCGCCTGAGCGCGTCGGCAGGGTTCGTGGACTTCGTTCGTGCCCGTGCGGAGCGCTTCGGCATCCGGATCTCGTTCGCGACGCCCGAATCGGTCGACATCCCGGCCTACGCCGGCACGGTCAACCTCCGCTACGCGCGCGTCGCGCCGTCGCCGAGCCCCGAGCCCTGACGATGCGACGCGGGATCAACCAGCTCTCGCTGGCGGCCGTGACGTTCCTCCTCGGGGCGCTCGTCGTGGTTCAGTTGCGCAGCCAGGCCGGTTCGCCCGGCCTGGCCGGGCTGTCCGCGCAGGAGCTGACGGTACTCGTCGCCAACCTCAACACCCGCAACGATCAGCTGCGCACGGAGGTCGCGACCCTCCAGCGACAGCTCGACGACCTCGAGCTTGGTCGCGCGCGCGGCGAGACGTCGGTGGACCGGATCCGGGCCGATCTCGCGCGCGTGCAGGCGTGGGCGGGCCTTCGTCCGGTGACCGGCACCGGTGTGTCGGTCCACGTGACCGGCCCCATCGGCCCGGCCGAGGTCGAGTCGCTCCTCAACGAGCTGCGCAACGCCGGGGCCGAGGCGATCGCGGTCGGCGGGATCCGGGTCGTCCCCGGAACACCCGTTACCGGCGAGCCGGGCGCGGTCGAGGTCGAGGGGACGAGGGTCGGCGCGCCCTTCTCGGTCGATGCGATCGGCAGCTCGACGACCCTGCTCGGCTCGCTCACGCGCGTCGGTGGGCTCATCGCACAGTTCGCCGCGACGGCGCCCGAGGTCGGGCTGACCGTGACGCCGGTCGACCGGATCGACCTTCCGGCCACGGTCCGCGAGCTCGTGCCGGTCAACGGCGGACCGCGCCTCTGATACCCTGTCTGCCCCGATGACCGACCGACCTGTGCTCCGGCTGCTCCTCGGCGATGTGATCCGGCTCCGACGAGCGCACCCCTGCGGCGGCACCGACTGGCTCGTCGACCGCCTGGGCGCCGACATCGGGATCCGCTGCGTGACCTGCCGGCGCCACGTCCTCGTCGAGCGACGGGCGCTCGAGTCCCGGATCCGCTCCTTCGTCGCGCGCGGCGACAGCGAGATCACGGCCGCCGTCGACTCGACGGCGGCAGCCGCGCCATCTGCCCGGACACCGTCCGCAGCGTCCCGGACCGGGGATCGCGGGTCGTGATCGGCGCCCCGCCCATGGGCGGTCCGGACCCGGCGGGCGGCGCGCTCGCCGTCCTCCGGAACCGCCCGTTCCTCCTGCTGTGGCTGTCCCAGGTCGCGACCCAGATCGGCGCGAACATGGTCCTGTTCGGCCTGACCGTCATCGTGCTCGAAGCGACGTCCCGGAACTCCGCGGTCAGCGCGCTGTTCCTCACCTTCCTCGTCCCGGCCGTGCTCCTCTCGGCGGTGGCCGGCGTGTTCGTGGACCGGATGGACCGGCGGACGATCCTCGTCGTCACGAACGTCCTGCGCGCAGGCGCGTTCATCCTCATCTTTCTGGCCGGCCCGAACCTCGCCGCGATCCTGCTGCTGAACATCTTCGTGTCGGTGGTGACCGTGTTCTTCGCCCCGGCCGAGGCCGCGATGATCCCCACGCTCGTGCCGCGCAAGCAGCTCGTGTCGGCGAACGGCCTGTTCACGCTGACCCTCAACGGGGCATTCGCGCTCGGGTTCGCGCTGCTCGGGCCGCTGATGGTGTCGATCGCCGGCCCGTCGTTCCTGCTCCTGTTCGTCGTCGTCCTCTACCTCATCGCGGCGGTCTTCTGCTTCACGCTCCCGAGCTCACCCCCGGTCGCCCAGCCCGGCCCGCCGCGCGGCGCGCTGTCATCGCTCGGCGAGGCGGAGAAGGCCGTCGAGACGACGCTCGGCCAGCTGCGCGAGGGCATCGTCTACATCCGGGCGAACCCGGCGATCTCCTGGTCGCTCTTCTACCTCGGCATCGCGGCCTCGCTCGTCGGCGTCATCGGGGTCCTCGGGCCGAACTTCGCCCGCGAGACGCTCGGGCTGCAGCC
>JBFKVO010000013.1:0-9401 GCA_041639095.1 Candidatus Limnocylindrales bacterium
AGCATGTCCCTCGAGGATGCTGGGCGGCCGTGAGCCGGGCCAGATGACCATGGTCCCGGTGGCGATGGTGCAGGCGACGTAGCCGTAGGATCGACGGATGGACGACCGGGAGGCCCGCTCGGGCGCGTGGGACGGAGCGTACGCCGGCGAACCACCGCCCTGGGACACGGGCGCGCCGCAGCCCGCGATCGTCGCCCTCGCGGACCAGCCGGGTGCGATCGGGAAGCTCGTGCTCGACGTCGGGTGCGGGACCGGCGAGAACGTGCTGTTCCTGTCGGCGTCGGGGCGCGACGCCATCGGGGTGGACCTGAGTCCGACCGCGATCGCCCGGGCGCGCGCGAAGGCGGACCGGCGTAGCCTGGGCGCGCGGTTCGCCGTCCATGACGCGCTCGACCTCGCGTCGCTCGGCGAGACGTTCGACACCGTGGTGGACTGCGGCTGCTATCACACCTTCGATCCGATGGACCATGCGGCGTACGTGCGCAGCGTGGCGGCCGTCGTGGTCCCCGGTGGCCGGCTCCACGTCCTCGCCTTCTCGGAGTTCGAACCGCCGGGCTGGGGTCCCCGTCGGGTGCCCCGCGACGAGTTCGCGCGCGTGTTCGCGGAAGGGTGGCGGGTGGACGCGATCCGGCCCGCGCGCTTCGAGACGCGCCTGGAGGGTCATGGCGCCGCCGCGTGGCTGGCGACGATGACCCGCCTCGCGGACGACGAGGAGCCTCGGAGCGCCTCTCAGGGGAGGACGGAGGGCCGCGCCGTCCGGTAGATTCAGGCGCGGAGGTTGCGATTGTTCTACCGCGCCGACCCGTGGCTGCACGTCATCGCCGGGTGCATGTCCTCGGGCAAGACCGACGAGCTGCTCCGGCTCCTCCGCCGGGCCGGGATCGCCCGCCGCCGGATCCTCCTCGTCCGACCCGCCGTGGACGACCGAACCCCTCCCGAGTTCGCGGAGAGTCGCAGCAAGGCGCGCTACCCGTCGGTGCCGGTCCGCGGCGACGCGGCCGCGGACATCCTCGCCCTGGCGCGGGAGCGTGACGCGGACCTCATCGGGATCGAGGAGGCCCAGTTCTTCGACGACGGGATCGTCGAGGCGGTCGCGACCCTCCGTGACTCGGGCCGGCACGTGATCCTGACCGGCCTCAACCTCGACTTCGCGGGGCGTCCCTTCGGGCCGATGCCGACGCTCCTGGCGATGGCCGACGAGATCACGACGCTCACCGCGATCTGCGTGGTCTGCGGCGAGACGGCGACCCGGACCCAGCGACTCGTGGGCGGCCGCCCGGCCGCGATCGACGACCCGCTCGTCGTCATCGGCGGCTACGACGGCGCCACGGTGGAGACGTACGAGGCGCGCTGCCTCCGTCACCACGAGGTCGCGCCGCCGCGCGGCCGCGACGACGCGGCCGAGGAGGGATCGGCTGCCGCCGTGGAAGCGGCGACCGGAGGCGGCCGGACCGCCTAGGCCGGGATCAGGCCGGAGTCGACGTGGCCGGCGCCGGCTCGACGGCCTCGGCGACCTCGCAGATCCCCGGATCCACCGGCGCCATCTTCGCGGCGGCGCGCTCCGCGTCGAGCGCCGCCTTGATGTCCGGATAGGCGTCGGACAGGCAGCACGAGCAGCTCTCGTACCAGCGGCGCATCCCCTCGTCGATGACGAGCGTCCCGACCGCGCTCCCGGCGCCCGCGGCGGCTCCGGCACCGCCTTCGGCAGCGTGCGCGTGCCCTTCGCCGTCCGCATGGCCCGCCGCGTGCTCACGATCGGCGGCGCCGGCATCCTCGGCGGCCGCCACGTACGTCGCCGGGTCCTCGAGGAACGCCCGCCGGCAGCCGTCCCGGCAGAAGGCGTAGATGCGGCCGTCGCGCTCGAGCGTCCGGCCGTCGGCCTCGGCGGCGGCGACATCGACGGTCATGCCGCAGACGGGGTCGAGGACGCGCTGGGGTTTCGTGGTCATGCCGGGGTCTCCTCCACGTGAGTGGTCAGGCGGGGCTCGGGGCTGCGGCCGGGGCCGCTCCCCCGGTGAGTCGAAGTCGACGGAGCAGCTGGGCGTTGGCGGCGACGATCACGGTGGAGGTGCTCATCGCGAGGGCTCCGATCGCCATCGGGAGGTCGATCCCCCACGGAGAGAGGACGCCCGCCGCGATCGGGATCGCCACGAGGTTGTAGCCGGTCGCCCAGACGAGATTCTGGACCATCTTCCGGTACGCGGCACGCGACAGCTCGATCGCGCCGACGACGTCGCGCGGATCGCTGCGGGCGAGGACGATCCCCGCCGATTCAACGGCGACGTCGGTTCCCGCGCCGATGGCGATGCCGACGTCGGCCTGGGCGAGTGCCGGTGCATCGTTCACGCCGTCGCCGACCATCGCGACCCGGCGGCCGCCGGCCTGGAAGCGCTGCACGGCCGCGGCCTTGTCGGCCGGGAGCACCTGGGCGGCGACCTCGTCGATGCCGAGGCGCGCGGCGACCGCCTCGGCGACGGCCTGGCTGTCGCCGGTGATCATCGCGACGCGCATCCCGAGGTCGTGCAGCCGGCGCACGGCTTCGGCCGACTCCGGCCTCACCTCGTCCTCGAGGCCGAGCGCGCCGGCGACGCGACCGTCGACGACGACATGCAGCACGGTCCGGCCCTCGCGCGCCCATGACGACGGCGCATCGTCGCCATCGAGGCGCGGCGCATCAAGGTCGAGGTCGGCGAGGAGTCGGGGGCCGCCGACGGCCACGGTTCGCCCTTCGACGATCGCCCGGGCGCCGCGGCCCGCGAGCGCCTCGAACCCTGACGCGGTCGGGACGTCGAGGCCGCGGTCCGCGGCCGCGGCGACGATCGCGCGTGCGAGCGGGTGCTCCGAGTCCGCCTCGACCGAGGCCGCGAGCCGGAGCACCTCGTCCTCGCCAACGCCCTCGGCCGCGGCGATGGCGCTGACGACGGGCGCCCCGCGGGTGAGGGTGCCGGTCTTGTCGAAGATGACGGTGTCGAGCGTGCGCGCCCGCTCGAGGGCGAGCCGGTCGCGGACGAGGAGGCCGTTCCGCGCCCCGAGCGAGGTGCTGATCGCGATGACGAGCGGGATCGCGAGCCCGAGCGCATGCGGGCAGGCGATGACGAGGACGGTCGCGGTTCGCACGAGGGCACCTTCGCGGTCGCCGAGGAGCCACCACGCGACGAGCGTGAGGCTCCCGGCGGCGAGCGCGACGTAGAAGAGGATCGCGGCCGCCCGGTCGGCGAGCGCCTGGGCGCGCGACGCCGATGCCTGGGCCGCCTCGACGAGGCGCATGATCCCCGACAGCGCGGTCGCCTCGCCAGTCGCGGTGACACGCACTCGCAGGCTGCCGCCGGCGACGACCGTGCCCGCGACGACGCTCGCGCCCTCGGACTTCGGCACGGCCCGGGACTCGCCCGTGATCATCGATTCGTCCACGTCCGCCGCGCCGTCCTCGACGCGTCCGTCCGCCGGGACGCGCGCGCCGGGCCGAACGAGGACGAGATCGCCCTCGACGAGGGCGGCGCGCGGGACCGTCTCGGTGCCTGCGTCACCGATCCGCTCGGCGGCGTCCGGGAGGAGCTCCGCGAGCGCGGCGAGGGCGCCGCGCGCCTGCGCGATCGAGCGCATCTCCATCCAGTGGCCGAGGAGCATGATCGCGATGAGGGTCGAGAGTTCCCACCAGATCTCGACGTCGAACAGGCCGGCGGTCGCCGCGAGCGAGGTGACGAAGGCGACCGTGATCGCGAGGCTGATCAGGGTCATCATCCCCGGCTGTCGGTCGGCGAGCTCGCCGCGGGCCCCACGCAGGAACACGAGGCCGCCATAGAGGAAGATCGCCGTCCCGAGGATCGCCGGGAGCAGGTCCGAGCCCGGGAAGTGCGGCGCCTCGTAGCCGAACCACTCCTGGATGTCGTGGCTCCAGATGACGACCGGGATCGTCATCGCGAGGGTCAGCCAGAAGCGGTCGCGGAACATCGCGACGGAGTGGCCGGCGTGACGGTCGTGGGCGCCGTGGCCGCCATGTCCGGCGGGCGTGGCGGCGCCCGCTGCGTGGCCGACACCGCCGCCGTCGCCCGCACGTCCGCCATGCCCGGCATCGCGGGTCCTGCCGCCGTGCTCGGCGTGGCCGGCATCGCGGGTCCCGCCGCCGTGCTCGGCGTGACCTGCGTGGGCTCCCGGACCCCCGCGGGGGGCCTCGTCGGCCAGCGACTCTTCGTGATGATGCTCGTGGTCCACGTGCGCGCGCTCCGCGGGGTCGTTCGTAGATACTCCCAGGGAGTATCTCACATCGCGTTGAGGGCGCCTAGGGGGAGATCGCGATCGTCGCCCGCATCCCGGCCTGGAAGTGGCCCGGAAGGTGACACCCGGCGATGAGCGAGCCGGCCTCCGTGAACGTGAACACGAGTGACTTCCGCGTCTTCGGCTTCAGCCCGACGCCACGGTCGCTGTCCTGGAGCCGGCCGCCCGTCGCGCGCATCTCGTCGGCGTGCGCCTGTTGGGCGATCTCGTCGCCGATGTAGAGCTCGTGGTCGATCCCGCCCGCGTTCGTGACGACGAACCGGACGGTCTCGCCCGCGGTGACCTCGAACAGGTCCGGCTTGATCCGCAGCCCGTCCGTCAGCTCGACCTGGATCTCGCGCAGCCCGTCGGTCGGGGGAGGACTGTCCGTCGCCGCCCGGCTGCCACAGCCCGCGGCGGTGACCGCGAGCGCCACGATGGCGGCCAAGGCGGGCGGGACACGGCGCCGACGTTCGGTGCCAGCGGGGACGCGATCCCTCATGCCGCGATGGTGCCCGATTCGGCGCATCCCCGCATCGCCGGGATCGCCACCTCTCCGCGGCGCCTCCACATCGTCTCCACACGCTACCGCCAGCATCGATCGCGACCGGAGGGCGAGTCCCGCCGGATCACGATCGCTGAGACCGGATCGAAAGGAGATTCATCACATGCGCGGCACCACGTTCTTCCGCTTCCTGGCGCTCGTCGCGCTCGTCGCCGTGTTCCTCGTCGGAGGGACCGTCGTCTACCAGGCGGGCATCGCCGCCGGCCTCGCGCAAGCGGCGATCGAGGCCGGCAACGGCACGACGATCGTCGTGCCCTACGGCTGGCACGGCGGGATCGGGCTCGGAGGCTTCCTTCTCGGGCTGATCTTCCTGTTCCTCGTGTTCGGGCTCTTCCGGGCGGTCCTGTTCGGCGGCCGGCGCGGCGGGCACGGCCGCTGGGGCGGGCCGTGGGGCGGCGACTGGAAGCACGCCGGCGGCCCGTGGGGATCGGCGACGCACGACCGCTTCGAGGCGTGGCATCGCGAGCAGCATGGCGAGGCGCCGAGCGGCGGCCCGGGAACGACGGACGCGCCGCGCGGCGCTGACCCGCGGTAGCCGCGCGACTCGGGCGCGCGGTAGCCGCGCGACCGAGCACCGAGGCCCGGGCCGGCTCGCCAGCCGGTCCCGGGCCGTTCGTGCACCGCTACGATGGCCGGCGATGAAGACGATCCTTGTCGTCGACGACGAACCGAAGATCGCGGCCCTCGCGCGCGACTACCTCGAGCACGGCGGGTTCGCGGTCGTGACCGCGTCCGACGGGCGCGACGCGCTCCGCGAGATCCGCCAGCGCCGGCCCGACCTCGTCGTCCTCGACCTCGGCCTCCCGGAGCTCGATGGCCTCGAGGTCCTTCGCTCGGTGCGGGCCGACGGCTCGCTGCCCGTCGTCATCCTCACCGCGCGCGACGACGAGCTCGACGTGGTCCTCGGGCTGGAGCTCGGGGCCGACGACTACCTGACGAAGCCGTTCTCGCCGCGCGAGCTCGTCGCCCGCGTCCGCGCCGTCCTCCGTCGAGCCGCTGCGGCGACCTCGCCGCCAGACGTCGTCCGCGCGGGCGACGTCGAGCTCGACCTCCAGCGCCTGCGGACGACCGTCGCGGGTCGCGTCGTCGAGCTGACGGCGACCGAGTTCGCGCTCCTCGCGACGCTGGCGGGACAGCCCGGACGCGTGTTCACGCGCTCCCAGCTCCTCGACCGACTCCACGGCGTCGCGCTCGAGAGCGAGGAACGCTCGATCGACTCGCACGTGAAGAACATCCGCCGCAAGCTGGAGCCCGATCCGCGGCGACCGCGCTACGTCCTGACCGCGTACGGGGTCGGGTACCGGTTCAGGGACGATGAGGGGCCCGCGTCGTGACCGACGACCCGGAGGAGACCATGCGCGACGACGAGCCGGGCACCGGCGGCGGCGGCCGCGCGGGGCCGCGCGAGGCGTCCGCAGGGCGACGGGCCGATGGCGGCCGCCCCGGTCCCTGGGGCCGGGGCGAGCACGGTCACGAGCAGATCCACGCCCGACCCTGGTCCGCGGGCCGGAAGCACGGTGGACCACCGTGGGCCGCGGCCGGCCACGGCCGCGGTGGGCCGTGGGGCGGGATGCGACCGGGAGGCCCCCGTGGCCGCTTCATGCGCCGCATCGGGTGCGTCTTCGGGATCGTGTTCATGCTCGTGCTCGCGGGCGCGGCGTCGCTCGTCGGCCTCGTCGCGACCTGGCTCGGGCTCATCGCGCCGCAACCGGGTGGCGGACCGGGTCCGCTCGCGATCGGGCTCGTCGTCCTGCTCGTCGTCGTCGTGGTCATGGGCCTGACGCGACTCGGGACGGGCCTGCGCGGCCTCGCGGCGCCGATCGCCGACCTCGTCGACGCGGCTCGCGGGATCGAGGCCGGCGACCTCACCGTGCGCGTCGTCGAACGGCCGCGCGTACCCGGCGATCTCCGCCGGCTCACCGCGGCGTTCAACACGATGGCCGAGCGCCTCGAGATCGACGAGGCCCAGCGCCGCACGCTCCTCGCCGATGTGAGCCACGAGCTGCGAACGCCGCTGTCGGTGGTGCGCGGCAACCTCGAGGCGATCCAGGACGGCGTCCACCCGCCGGACGCCGCGCACCTCCAGGCGATCATCGACGAGACGGAGGTCCTCGCGCGGCTCGTGGACGACCTCCGAACGGTGGCGCTCGCCGAGGCGGGCACCCTGCCACTCCACCGCGAGCCGACGGACATCGGGGTCCTCGCGACCGACGTCGTCGCGGCCCATCGCGCCGCGGCCGACGCGGCCGGCATCGGGCTCGAGGTCGCGACGGAGGACGCCGCGATCGTCGAGGTCGACCCCGTCCGCGTCCGCGAGGTCCTCGGCAATCTCCTCGCGAACGCGTTGCGCTACACGCCGGCCGGCGGGATCGTGCGGGTATCGGTCGCGCCGGCGGCCGACGGCGGCGTCGCGCTCGACGTGGAGGACACGGGGACGGGCGTCGCGCCCGAGGTCCTGCCCCACATCTTCGACCGCTTCTGGAAGTCGCCCGACTCGCGAGGCTCGGGCCTCGGGCTCGCGATCGTGCGCAACCTGGTCGAGCGCCACGGCGGCAGCGTCACCGCCGAGAGCGAGTCCGGACGCGGGACGACGATCGCGATCCGGCTGCCACCGAACGGGGAGACCGGCGCGGACTGATCCGGGACGGCGTCGCGGCCGTCGGACGTCCCCTCTGCTACGGTGAGGAGCGAGCAGGGAGGCCACGAGATGGCGACGGCGACGACGATGACGTTCGCGAACACGATGGCAGCGCTCGAGGCGGCGGGAACCGAACAGAACCGCAAGATCTACCGGCGTCACGGTGCGCGCGAACCGTTGTTCGGGGTGGCGTTCGGCGATCTCCGCAAGCTCCACAAGGCGATCGGGCGCGACCACGAGCTTGCGCTCCGCCTGTGGGCCACGGCGAACACGGACGCACGGACGCTCGCCTGCTTCGCCGCCGACCCCGCCCGATTCTCGGAGAACGAGCTGGACGCGTGGCTCGGCGAGATCGACTACTACGTCCTCGTCGACGTCTTCGTCGCGAACGTCGCCGCGAAGGTGCCGGGCGTGGAGGAGCGGGCCCTCCGCTGGATCGAGGCCGAGCGCGACTGGACCGCCCAGGCCGGCTGGGATCTCGTCGGCCACCTCGCCGCCGACCCGGAGACCGACGACGCGCTCATCGCGCGCCTCCTCGAGCGCATCGAGCGGGAGATCGGCAACGCCCGGAACCGGACCCGCCACGCGATGAACGGCGCGCTCATCGCGATCGGCGTCCGCTCGGCGGCGTTCACCGACCCGGCGATCGCGGCCGCCGAGCGGATCGGCACGGTCATCGTCGACCACGGCGAGACGGGATGCGTGACGCCGGCCGCCGTGCCGTACATCCGCAAGACGCTCGCCTATCGGGCCGCGCAGGCCGAGAAGCGCGCGGCGAAGGCGGGGGCCGGCGCGCGCGCCTGACCCGACCGGACCGCCGGGGGCTCGCCCGCGGGGGCCACGCTCGACGGGGAACCATCCGGGCGCCCAGGGCGTCACCCGGGGCATCGGCGGCGGTCGCCTGCCCCGCCCGCCCGCACGGAGGACCACGCCATGGTCCGAAGGATGCTGCTCCTGCCGGCCGCGCTGCTGGCACTCCTCCTCTCGGCGGCCCCCGTGCTCGCCTGCGGAGGCCTCATCGGCCCGAATGGCGCCGTGAACCTCCTGCGAACGACGACGCTCGCCGCGTACCACGACGGCATCGAGCACTACGTCACCGCCTTCGAGTTCGCCGGCGGCGGCGGCGCGTTCGGGAGCCTCATCCCGCTGCCGGGCGTGCCGACGAGCGTGGAGAAGGGCGGCGACTGGACGCTTCAGCGGCTCCTGCGCGAGACCGACCCGACGCCGGACGCCCTGTTCTTCGGTGCCGAGGCCGCCGCCGGACGCTCGGCGATCGAGCTCCAGAAGGTCCGCATCGACGCCCTCGACCTGACGGTCCTCAGCGGTGGCGCCGCCGAGATCGGCCAGTGGGCGAAGGACCACGGTTTCCGTCTCCCACCCGACGCACCCGAGGTGCTCGAGTTCTACGCGCGGCGCAGCCCGATCTTCCTCGCCGCCGCGTTCGACGCCGACGCGGCCGCCGAGCGCGGCCAGCAGTTGGGCGACGGAACCCCGGTCCACATCACGATCCCGACCCCGAACCCGTGGGTGCCGCTCCGGATCCTCGCGCTCGGCAAGACCGGCGCGGAGCGCGTCGAGGCCGACGTCTACCTCCTCACCGACATCGAGCCGGCGCTCCTTCCCTCCCCCGTCCTGCCGAACGGGATGGAGCTCCAGCACAGCCGGCCGGCGAGCGGCCCGCTCCTCGCGGACCTGCGCAGCGATCGCGGCATGGAGTGGATCCCGGAATCCGCGTGGCTGACGAAGATCCGCGTGGATGCGTCGGCGGCGCAGCTCGGGTTCGATCTCGCGATCGACGCCTCGGGGCAGGGCACGCCCTCGCGGGTCCAGGCCGGGCTCGAGGTGCCGACCCTCGCCGGGGTCGGGATCACGCCGGAGCGGCTCGCGATCGCGCTGCTGACGATCGTCACCGGCGTCGGCCTCGTGCTCCTCGTCTCGACGCGG